>DATLQY010000422.1:0-6128 GCA_035534975.1 Pirellulales bacterium | reverse complement strand
ACCGCCGATTTTGCGCAGGCCGTTTGGCGAGCGAACGGCCGAGATGCCTATTTGGGCGGCGGGGTGCTTTTTTTCTTCTTCGTCGGTTTGTCATCGCCCGTGTTGGTCCACTGCCGGCCGATCTGGTCCATCGACTTGGGTTGCGAGACCTTCGGCACTTCCAACCCGAACGCTTCGCCGCGCTGTCGGCGGATTTCTTCCGTCGAGACTCCGAACTGCCGGTCGCGATCCGCCACGACCTCGACCGACTGCTGGCCGTCGCCGGTCACGGCCCACATCAAGAGCGGCTCGCCCATCGGCACGTCGGTCGTGGGGTCGGGCCAGGTGTGCCATGTCTTGCCCCAAGTCGTGAGGATATGTTTCATGAAGGCCATTTCGTCGTCGGGTTTCATGCTCGGAGCAATCAGCCCGCCGGCCAGCACCTCATACGTGTGCGGGTGCCAGTATTTCTTCTCGGTGTCGGGCAATTCCCGGAACAATCGGTCGCTGACGATGTACTCGACGCCCAACAGCCGGGCGTTCTTCTCGCACGAATCGTAGAGCAGGCACTGGTGCATTTCGTCGCTGCGCGGAGCGCAGAAGTGCTGGGCCACGAGCTGGAACTTGGGGTTCTTCTTCGCGATATGGATGCCGCAGAAGTGGGCGTGCAAGCCGCGGACCGGGGCCATGTAACGCTCGTCGCCGCCGTCGTGTTCGTGGTCGTCAGCGTCGTCGGCGCGGGAGGCTGGGCCCCCGAGCGCCAATCCGCCGCTCACGGCCCCCAGCACGCCAAGTAATTCTCGTCGATCCATGCTCGCTCCTTTTCAATGGTTTGGCCTGATTCCGGCGCAGTTCGCCACCATACCAACATACCTGTCGGGCGCGCTAATGACCACACGACACCCCGCCGTCTCGACCCGGCCGCCGGGCGAGGTGGCGGGCGTTCTTGACAAATCCATCGCTTGACCTAGTTTTTTCATGTAGGACGACTACGGCCAAGAACCGCGTCCGCCCCCGCCCCCTCGCCGAGCCCTGCCCGCGGGGTGAGCCGGGCCACACCACCAGCCGCCGCCCTGGCGCGACCTCCCGTACCAGCGCCGTCGCCCCTTGCTTCGCCGCACTGCCTGGCATGAGCCTGGCATGGGGAAAGTGAAGAGCGTCCCGGCACCCGATCGAGCACGCGGAGTGGCATCGGCACGCGGCAAACCGGCCGTCCCGTCCGTGCTTCAAGTCTCCAGGTACACTAACCTATCAGGGGTTTCCTGTGCCTTTTGACCCGCGTGGATACCGTACCCGATGATGGCCGATCGCAATTCGAATCAAGCAAGTGCGTCGCGGCTTGCCGTCTGGCTGCCCAGGCTGGCGTCGAGCGTGGCCTTCGTGCTCGCGCTCGGCTATCTGCTGCATACCTCGCACGAGCCGGTCGTTTTTGACAAGTATGACGCGCCCTACGCGACCTTTCTGGTTTTTCTCTTCGTAATCATCCTGCCCACGTTTCATTACCTCGCCCGGTCTTGTGCCGTCGCGCACGAGTTGAAGACGCGCTCGGGGCGAAGGTTCGTGGTGCGGCCGCGGCACAAACTTGTGATCGTCGTCGTCGCCGTGCTGGCCGTTTACCTGGCCGCGGGCGCCCTTGCCGACCGCTTCGTGCGCAGGCGAATCATGACCTCCAACAGCGACGGCTATCACCCGTACCTGCAAAATACTCCCCAACCGAACGACGCGGCACAAAATGTGAATCGCTGGGGTTTTCGGGGCGACGATATCGATCAGGCGAAAGGAGACGATGTCTTTCGGGTCTTCGTGTTTGGCGGCTCGACCGTCTATTGCGGTACGGTGCCCTATGAACAAACGCATTGCCGAGTGCTGGAGGAGCGGCTTCGTAAGGCCTATCCGCAGTACAAAGTCGAAGTCCAGAACCTTGGCGCCGACTGGCACACGACCGAGCACGACACGATCAAGCTCTTGTTTTTCGCCCAGGACTTCTCGCCCGATCTCGCGATCACTTTTCACGCCATCAACGATCTGGTGCGAAGTCTTACGCCGGACGCGTTCGGGGAGGGCCCCTATTGGCCCGATTACCGGCACTACCTGGGCGCGATCGCGAATCTTGCCACCGGCGGCCGAAAAGTGCCCTCGACCATTACCGCGGGCCAATGGTGTTCCGACCTGCGATTTGATCAGATTCGCGTGAATGGTCCTGAAGGGATCGGAGTCAATGGCGTGCGCACCTTTTTCGTTCCAAAGGCCCTGCCGGTGAACATCACCGAGTGGAAAAGCCTGCCGGCGTTCGAGCGCAACCTGCGCGACTTCGTTGCCATTGCTCGTTCGAAGGGGATGCAGGTGCTGCTGGCGACCCAACCTTCGCTCTACCAGGACGACCTGCCGCCAGGCGTGCAGCAGTTGCTCGTGTTTCCGCTTTCTCATCACTTCGGCGGCAAGCGACCGTCGCTCCATTCGATGGTCGACGGCATGCGCCGTTTCAACGATTCGACACGACGATTGGCAATGCAGGCGAGCGTCGACCTCGTCGACCTGGAACGGCGGGTGCCCAAGACGACCGCCTATCTCTACGACGACGTACATTACACCCAAGCCGGCAACTACCTGATCGGAAACGCGCTCGCCGACAGCATCATCGAGTCGAAAACGATCAACCGCGTCATGGAACAGCGTCGCAACGGAACAAAACCGGCCGATTAAGCCGGATGAAGCCTGAAGATGCGATAAAGCAATTTGCGCCGGTGCTCGACGATCCGCGGAAACTTCACGAAGGGGGCACGATTTAGCTCAACGATGATCTCGACTGGGCGAGGTTGGGATTGTGCGACGCTTGCATTCGCGTGGGCGACAAGCAAGCCGCGCTGCCCTGGCAAACGAAGGTCCAAGGCCGTGAGTTCGAAAACCCGATCGAGAAGGAGCGCATGCGGCTGCGGAACCTGTTGGGTCGCCAGGGCAGGAACCGGAGCTGATTCGTTCCGCACGTAGAACGGAATTTATTCCGTTGGAAGCAGGAAACGGAATGAATTCCGTTCTACGATGCCCCGTGCCACCGCGCCCTCCGAGGTGGAAATGTCGGCCGGCGGACGCTATGTTAAAGGAATTCCGCGGACGGTAATCGTATGCAAGCAAACCCATCGTCGCCTGGTGAAGGCCGTCGACGCCGGCACTCAAATCGCGCGCGCCGGCGGGCGGCGGAGCCGACCGATGTGCGGCGTTCGCTCGCCATGACGTTGGTGCTCGCGGCGATCATGGTTGCCGCGTTCGCCGGTGCATGGTTCTTGGCCGGGCGCGGTTCGACGGCGGGCCGTGCCGTGAAATCCGGCAAACCGAGTTCCGATGAGCACTCTCACCCGAATCCGCCGGACGAGGCGCCCTTGGCAGACCAGTCCCCACCCAGCGGTCCGCTTCCCGAACCGCCCGCCGAGCCGAGGGCAAATATGGTGCTGGTCGCGGCCGGAAAATTCTTGTATGGAGACGACAAGAAAGAGATCGAATTGCCTGACTATTACATCGACTGCTACGAGGTGAGCCAGGAAGAATACGGCCGCTTCCTGGCATATGTGCGGCGGACGGGCGACCATTCGCATTGCCATCCCGAGGAGCCGAAAGGAAAAGATCATACTCCGCTGAACTGGGGCCGGAGCGATTTGACGAACCCGCGATGGCCCGTGGTTGGACTCGATTATTGGGATTGTTGGGGTTATGCGGGCTGGGTCGGCAAGCGATTGCCGACCGAGGAGGAGTGGGAAAAAGCGGCGCGTGGCACCGATGGCCGCTTGTACCCCTGGGGTGATGAATGGGATTCCTCCAAGGTGAATCTGGGGCCGGAGCCGGGCGATCGACGCACGCTCATGGCCGTCGACGACTTGCCCGAGGGGCAAAGCCCTTATGGCTGTCACCACATGCTGGGCAATGCCGCCGAGTGGACGGAAAGCTTCGTCAATGAAGCCAAAGGCGTGCGTTGCGGCCGCGGATGCTGTTGGCTCTTTGGGAACCAGGCGATTGTCGAGACCACCTTTCGCATGGAGGGGGGCACCCATCTCCGCGACAAAGGCAGCGGCCTGCGCTGCGCGCTCGACGCCGGTTAGTCGAGTTGGCGTGCGGTGCTCCTGAGTTCGTAGGGTGGGACAAGCTCGCCTTGGGAGGGGCACCCGCGCAGCGGGTCTCACGGCCCACCATTGAGGTAGTCCGGTCATCGAACGTTCCATACGATTACGGATGGTGGGCCGGCGATCGCTCCGCGATCTTGTCCCACCCTACATGATTCCGTCATTTTTCCGGCCAATCGGGTTCAGCGCCGGCGCCCAAGCGTGCCGAATTCGATAAGTAACTAAGGAAGCGTGTTCATGAATCGATCCGTCGGCGGTCGTCCGGTTTCATCGCGTCTCGTTTCGAGGCGTCTTACCTTACACGCCGATGACGAGCTCGACCAGTGGGACCGGCTTGCCCTCCGGCTGCACAACGCCGTGCCCCTTTCAGTACGCTCGCCCGTGACGAGGGACCTCGACCACCGCCAGTGGGCGCGCCGCTTGCGACCGAGCCGGCCATTGGGTCCGCGATCGGACTTAGCGCCTTTGCGCAAGAGCATGGTCAAGGCCGATTTATCTCGCTTGAAACGTGAACTCGAAGCCGCCATAGCTCGTGGGTGCGAGGCCTGCGTCTTGGCGATCGCCGTCTGACGCGCCAATCGCCCTTTTTGGCTTGCGAGACTGTAGCGGTTGTGCAAAATAGGTGTTAACGCGCCTGCCCGTCGGGGCGCGGTCCCGCCTTCCATTTTGCCCACTCCGTTGGTATCCCGCCATGAAATCGCTTCCCCTCGCCTTGGCTCTTTTGTGTCTGACCCTGGTTTCCGCCAAGCCCGTCAAGCCGCGCACCGGCACTGCCGCCGACTGGCCCGCCTGGCGCGGCGCGGATCGAACCGGCATCTCCCACGAGACGGGCTTGATGACGTTTTGGCCTGAGGGTGGTCCCAAGCTGCTTTGGAAATGTTCCGGCCTGGGCGAAGGCTACTCGACGCCCAGCGTTGCCGGCAAGCTGATCTACGGAATGGGGAACGCCAATGGGCAGGAATGGGTCTTCGCACTCGACCGCACCCAATCGGGAAAGCAGGTCTGGGCCACGCCCTTAGGGTCGGTGCGTCACGATGGGCAAGGTTATGCCGGCCCTCGTTCGACGCCCACGGTCGACGGCGGCCGCGTCTACACGCTGGGCCTCGCCGGCGACCTCGTCGCCGTCGACGCCAAGAACGGCAATATGATTTGGCGGCACGACCTGAAAGGCGAATTCGGCGGCAGCGTCGGCGGGTGGGGGTATAGCGAGTCGGTGCTGGTCGACGGCCCATGGGTCGTTTGCACACCGGGCGGCGCGCAGGCCACGATGCTCGCCCTGAAAAAAGACGACGGCACGCCGGTCTGGCAGGCCAAGGTAGGCGACGTGGCCGATTACTCGTCGATCATCAAGATCGAGGTCGACGGCGTGAAACAGTACGTGCAGTTGACGCGCCAGGGGGTCATCGGGGTCAACGCCGCCAACGGCGAGTTCCTCTGGCGTTACGACGCGCCGGCCAATGGCACCGCGAATGCCTCGACACCCGTCTTCGGCGGTGCCGACGTGTTTGCCGCCTCGGGCTATGGCAACGGCGGCGGGTTGGTCCACCTGACACGTAGCGGCAATCAATTCGAAGCCAAGGAGGTTTACTTCACCAAGAAAATGAAGAGCCAGCACGGCGGCATGGTGCTCGTCGATGGCTATCTTTACGGCAGCGACGACGCGGTCTTCACGTGCCTCGAATTCAAGACGGGCGAGGTCCAATGGACCGACCGTTTACCCCAAAAGGGTTCCGTCGTCTGTGCCGACGGCATGCTCTTCTGCCGCGGCGAAGGGGGCAAAGTGAGCCTGGTGCGCGCCACGCCCGAAAAGTGCGAGTTGCTCGGCCAATTCGACGAACCCGAACGCAGCGGCAAAGCCACGTGGCCCTACCCCGTCGTCGCCGATGGCAGGCTCTACCTGCGCGATCAGGACAACCTGTTCTGCTACGACGTAAGGGGGGATGGCAAGCCGTGATGCGGAAAACGGCCGGCATGGACTCGACGGCCGACGGTCGGACATGACTTGTCGTCTTCGTCCCGTTCCGCTTGATTGCCGCG
>DATLQY010000421.1:0-10415 GCA_035534975.1 Pirellulales bacterium | reverse complement strand
GACCCCCTTGAGGCGCGCCGGCAACAACCCCGATGCTGCGCAGGCTATTGTTTGGGTAGCCCTGAGCGTATGAATTCGGCCATGTGCTCGATCGATTCCTGAGCTTCCGGAAGTAATGGCTCGTGGGACTGGAACACATGGAACATGCCCGGCCACACTTCGAGCTTCACCGAGATCCCGTCCGATCGAGCCTTTTCCGCCACCCGGATACTGTCGTCGCGGAGCATCTCGTGCTCGCCGACCTGAATCAGCAGCGGCGGAATGCCGTGGTAGTCGCCAAAAACGGGTGAGGCGAGTGGGTTGTGGGGATCCGTCTTCCCCAGATAAAGATCTTTGAACAACGGCATGGTTCGCGCACTGATGATGGGATCTTCCACGGTTTTCAACGACTCGCTTTCCAGCGTCAAATCCGTGGTCGACGACAAGGGGATCGCTCCGGCCGGGAGCGGTAGGCGGCGGTCTCGCAACGCCAGCAGCGTCGCCAGAGTCAGGTTGCCGCCCGCCGAATCGCCCGCGATGAACGTGGCCTTGGCGGGGCCCGAGTCAAACGGCCCGTTCGAGACGATCCATTCATGAGCGGCGACACAATCGTCGAGCGCGGCGGGAAAGGGGTGCTCCGGCGCCAGTCGGTAGTCGACGAGGAGCACGGCACACCTGGCCGCTGCCGAGATGTGGGCCGTCAGCGTGAGATAGTATGCGCCCGACCCCGAGACAAAACCGCCGCCATGCAGATACAGGAGCCGCACATCGGGGTCCGCGCCGGGCGCCAGGACCCATTCACAGGGAATATCCCCGATCGTCGAGCGAATGAGCTTGACGTCTTTGATGGAGGGCTCGCGGCGCGTTCCCATGCCCTCACGCAACCGCTCCAGGTTGAAGTCCGTGGCGCCGAATGGCGTATTTTTGCGCAACTTCTGCAGATAGGCGATGCTTTCCGGCGAGACCGCCCGCAGCTTTCCCGCCGGCGCTCCCGCCGCCAGTGGGATGTCGCCGTCATCCTGCTTGGGGCTCGCCGCGGTGTCTTTTTTAACCGCGTCTTTTTGGACAGGGGCCTGCGGCTGTCGCGGGTTATCGTCAACAGCGTAGGCGGCGACTGCGGCCGCGAAAACCAGTAGCGCCGTGCCGGCAAAGCGTTTCATCTTGGTCCTCGGATTTTGTTACATGCGCTTCGCGTAGTTGCCGTTCGCCAGGAGCCGTGCATGGGTAACGTCGCGGTTGTATTGGTACGCCCAGCAATTCAAGTCACTTCCGTCGGCGACCGTGACGCATTGTCGAGTGCGGACGTACAAACTGCGGGACAGATCGCCCGGATCAAATCCCTCGTACTCGTCGATCCGTCGCATCGCTTCCGGATCGGCTTCGGGAAACACGAACACTTCGCCGAAAATCCGTGTACTCGCCGCAGCATCAAAAATCGCCGCCGGATATGGACCGAGGTCATAGAGCCTCCCGGCGACCGAGCCGGGCCCAATTGGCCGCAATTTCATGACAATGGGCTTGATAACGGCAGGGGCCAAAGAGGGCGTCAGCGTGCCGTAGACGAAGAGGTAATCCACACGGCTCATTGTGCGTAGTCGTGGCTCATGGTCAAGTGCTGTGGCGAAGGCCATTACGGCTGCACTTGGTTTTGCCGGCCATCGAGTTGCGTTTCTCGCCCTTTCTTTTCTGCCACTTTGTGTTGGCTTTGGCGGGACTCGTCTTCGGCTTTGGCCAGCTTCAAGAATATCGCCCTGACCTTTTCTAGGGATTCGGCCATCTCCCCGACTACAATTCCGCCTTCGCTCCTTTGGCAAATGATAGGACGCGATCTAGAGGCGAGACGGGCGACTGATCGCCCCGCGCCGCACCAGGATGGCTTGCAAACCCGCGCCGAGCGTTTAGATTGAGTTGGGATTCATTTCCTCCCAACCGACGAGGTCAGACATGGCGCGCATTGCGTTATCGTGTTTCATCGCATTCGCCGTGGGCATGTTTGCTCACCAAGCGAGTTCTGCCGAACAAATCGTCGACTCGATCGGCATGAAGCTCGTGCTCGTGCCATCCGGTGATTTCATGATGGGCGCGGAGGAAGACCCGGCCGATTCCCTCCCCCCGAACGTGCGGCGCGATTTGCTCGACCACGAGTTGCCACGGCACCGGGTGCGGGTCACGAGGCCGTTTTACATGGGCGCCTATGAGGTCACACTCCGCCAGTTCCTGGTGTTCTACCACGCGGCGAAGTACAAGACCGACGCGGAGCGCGACGGCAAGCCGAACTGGGGCTACAACCGCGACGGGGACAACATCAAGTCGACCACGTTCCGGCCTTGGGCGCCCGGCTGGAAGATCGCGCAGGACCACCCGGCGGTGTATGTCAGTTGGAACGATGCGGTGGCCTTCTGCAACTGGCTGAGCAAGAAAGAGGGCAAGAAATACCGCCTGCCGACCGAGGCCGAATGGGAGTACGCTTGTCGCGCGGGAACCGAGACTCGCTATTCGTGCGGCGATGACGCCGAAGAGCTGGTCCGAGTGGGCAATGTTGCCGACGAAGACAATCGGCGTCACTGGCCAAAGTCGATAACCATAATCGAAAATAACAATAAGAAGCAGACGAACATTCCTTTCCCGGCCCTGCCAGGGCGCGACGGTTACGGTTACACCGCGCCGGTGGGCAAGTTTCGGGCCAACGCTTTTGGACTCTACGACATGCACGGCAATGCCTGGGAATGGTGCTCCGACCGGTATGACGAGCATTACTACGAGAATTCACCGACGGACGATCCAAAAGGGCCTTCCGCCGGCACCCTCCGCGTGCTCCGCGGCGGCGGATGGAACGACTCGTCACCGGCGGGCCTTCGCTGTGCCTTCCGGGGCAGCAACGACCCGGTGGACCGTGACCGCGGCATCGGTTTCCGTGTGGTCTGCGAGCAATAACGGTCCGGCGAGTCGTCGGCAACCGCACCTGCCATGTACACGCTGCCCGCGCTTGTAGCATGCTTGCCCAGGAACATAGCCACCTTCGGCCTGGCCAGCAACGCAGCCGCTAGGGAATCGGCCGACCGGCGGTCGGGGCCGGCGGTAGTGTCCTAACTCCCCGCACGGCCGAACTCGGCGAGGGCGGCGCCATCGAGGCGGCAGACTTGGCATCCAACTATCGTTCCGGCGGCCCGTCCACACTCGTCGCCGGTTGCTCGAAGGCGAACTGGTCCTCGTCCTTCAACTCGCGCTTTAACCGGAACAACTCCTCCTTCAGCCTTGCCACCAACTGCGCGTGCGCCGGCTTGTCGTAGAGATTCTCCAGTTCGTCAGGGTCGTGGATCAAATCGAATAGCTCCCACTGCTCCTTCTTCCAATAGCAGATCAGCTTATGCGCCTCGGTCCGCACGCCGTAATGGGCGCGCGTGTTGTGGTGGCCGGGGTCGTGGTAATAACGGTAGTACATGCTCGTCCGCCAGTCCGCCGGCCGCTCGCCCCGCAACAAATCCACCAGGCTCCGCCCCTGCACGTCGGCCGGCACGTCCAGCCCAGCGGCTACCAACATGGTGGGCGCGAAATCGCAGTTGATCGTGATTGCTTCCTCGACGCTTCCCGGCCGCGTCACGCCCGGCCAGCGCACGATCAAGGGCATCCGCAACGACGGTTCGTACATGAACCGCTTGTCGTAGAGCCCGTGGTCGCCCAGAAAGAATCCCTGGTCGCTGGTATAGATCACGATCGTGTTCTCAGTCAGCTCGTTGTCATCGAGCCAGTCCAGGAGGCGGCCCACGTTGTCGTCGACCGATTGCACGCAGGCCAGGTAGTCTTGCATGTAACGCTGGTACTTCCAACACTTTAGTTCCTGGCCTGAGAGCGTCCGCTTACGGCCGTTGACTTCGATCTCGACCTCCATGGGCTTGACTTGCAGCCACTGGCGCGCTTGCTGCGGCGAAAGCCCGGCCGGAGGCTTGAGCTTCAGGTCCCGGCGGGTGAGGTCGTCGAACACGCGCTGCTGGTTCTCGCGCAAGGCGTCGGCACGCGTGGCGTAATCGTCGCGCAAGGTGGTGGGCTCGGGGATTTCCTTGTGGGTAAACAGCGCGCGGTGCTTCTCGTCCGGCTCCCAGGAGCGGTGCGGCGCCTTGTGGTGGCACATCAAGAAGAACGGCCGGTTGCGCGGCCGGCGTGTCAAGAAATCGATCGCAAGGTCGGTGATGACGTCGGTCACGTAGCCGTTGACCGTGCGCGGTCCGTCGTGGTCGTAGAACACGGGATTGAAATAGTCTCCTTGTCCCGGCAGGATAGTCCATTGGTCAAAGCCCGTCGGCACGCCCCCCAAGTGCCACTTGCCGATCATGCCCGTGTGGTAGCCGCCCGTCTGCAGTTGCTTGGCCAGCGTGGGCTGCGAGCCGTCGAAGCGGTTGAAGACAGGGACGCCATTAATATGGCTGTACTTGCCCGTCAGGATCGCGGCCCGACTGGGCGTGCAGATCGAGTTGGTCGCGAAGCAGTTGGCGAACCGCATTCCGCCGGCGGCGAGGCGGTCGAGGTGTGGCGTGCGGTTCACCCGGCTGCCGTAGACTTCCGCGTACCTCGTGGTCGAACGCGTTCGCATAAAACGGAATCACCCGCTTCAATGCCAGAATCCAAAGACGGGAAAGCCCCTGTAGGGAGCGCCCTCCGTGGCGTTCCGTGTCCTGCCAGACGACGTCGCACCCGTTCCCGGAACGCCACGGCGTTCCCTACAGAACGCGACGGGGGTGATTGATAAAAAGGCGTCAGAACGGGTCGAAAGAATCACGGCAGAAAAAGCGGCGCGTCGCCGATGCCGGGGGGTTCGGTCGAACGCAACGGCACCTGCCAGCGGACGATTCGCGAAGCCGACGGTCCTTCGTCGGCCGCGCCGGCGAAGCCGACGTCGGTGCGTACGATCCCTTCGACCTGTACCGCGGCTTCATCGGCCCATTGCGATTGTCCATCGGCCGGGTCCCATTTTGCCAGCGCCGCGTCGCCGGCGACAACCGAGCCTTGGCCAGTCCATTCCAATGCTTGCAGCAGGCGGCTGGGACGCTCGGTCCCGTAAAACGAGAACAAACCGGCGTCGGGAGCGGGGAAGAACGCGCAATCGACGGCGCGAATCGCCAGCCGGCCCGGCTGCTCTTCCAAGCCTTCGTAATGGCAAGCCAGCAGTCCCGCCGACCCACGTAGCGTAACGTGCTCCAGCGTGAGTGCCAGCGGCTCATCCAATCGGCGAGAGCGCGGCAGTTCGACCAGCGGACCCGGACCAAGGTGTAGAACATTGGACATCTCGAACAAGACGGCGCCTTCGTTTTGGACCTCGATTCCGGCGGATATGCCCGCCAAAACGCAGTTGGTCATTTCCAGCTCCCCCGTTGGTAACGTTGATCCCGTGGCCGCCGCCTCGTCGCTGGGATGCCAAAGGATCGCGACGGGAAGTGTTTCTTGCGGTCGCCGAAGCTTCGCGCGGGCTTGAAATGAACAACCGCGAAACGTCACGCGCGGCGATTCGAGACGGACGAGCGCGGCCTGTTGGCCAGCCGTCGTGGTATTGGCGTCCCGCCTGCCGCTCACCGAGGAAGCGCGCGGGTGGTCCCATACGAAGTCGATGTTCTCAAAGCGGACGTCGTCGGCCGAGATCGTCAAACCGTGGTACGGGACGATCACCAGCGGTCGTCGGTCGTCCTGACCACGCACCGTTTGCCCTTCAGCCAGGTCCAGTGAATCGAGTTTGAGCGGAGGTCCTGCGGGCAGTTCGACGGTGTCTTGCGATTCGGAGAGGTACGCGGCGGGGACGACATCCGGATCGCTGATCGCGGACTTGCCGCTCGGGAGATGCTGCGATCGTTTTTCGGCTGGCCGCGAATCGCGCAGTGCCACATTCGGCTCATCCGCCACCGTGTTTCTTTTCGCTTGAAACCACTTCGCACCCCACCCGGGCCAGGTGGCGACAATCAGGGCCAACACCGTGCCCGCGACCGCCGCCAAAACGGTGGCATTCGATCCGGTTCGGCGCCATGCCGCTACCGTGAGCACGGCGCTGGTCCGACGGGTTTCCGGGTGGCCGAAACACCGCGCGAGCCGCGATCGGCCCTTTGGGGTCGAAGGGCCCAACTCGGCCGCTAATTGAGCGGCCGATCCGGGGCGGCGCTGTTGGTCACGCTCGGTGCAGCGGTCGATCGCGGCGGCCAACGCCGGATGCACGTCGGGCGCCAGCGCTCGAATATCGCCGATTCGGGTCGTCTGGCCGGCGCGCAGCTTGATCAAGGCGGTGCCGCCGGAAATCGGCGGACGACCGGCCAAAAAGTGCCACCAAAGGCAGCCGCAGGCGAAGAGGTCGCCGGCCGCATCGGGAATTCCGCCCGAAGCGACTCGCTCGGGTGGCAGGTAATCATAAGCGTCCGGCGGCAATTCGGCGTGGGCGAAACCCTCGACCGGCCTGACGATGCCACGCAGGCCAGGTTCGGCCAACCAAACCATGCCGAGCGGGTCGAGCAACAGTTGTCCGGCGCACATGTCACCGTGGACGACTCCGGCTTCCTCGCAGGCGGCCAGCGCCGCGGCCATCTGCCGAGCGATTTCGAGCACCGCTTCGGGTGGGAAACGGCCATGTTCGACCATCCATTCCAGCGCGGTCCGACCGCGCTGATCGCGGCTGGCGACCCAAAAGCCGTTGTCGCTGGTTCCATGATCCACGATCGGCACGACGTTTTCGTGCGTTAACAGCCCGCCCCGACGCGCCAGCAGTTCGAGCTGTCGGCGCGCATCGTCAACGCGGTCGGCCGGAACTTCGAACCGTGCCAGCCGGGTCCAGCGCCGCGCCGCGACTTCGCGGGCGCGGAACACCTTGGCATAGCCGGGCGAGTGCAGAGGCTGGTAGAGCACATAGGGGCCCACTTCCAGGTCCGCTCCCCGACCCTCATTGAACTCGACGGCCTGAAATGCCGTCAGCAGCCGGGCTTGCGCCAGGGCATCGACCCAGACCGATTCGAAAGCCGGCAACCCATGCGTCAGCCGCCGCACGCGGCCGCGCATGCCGCGCACCTGCTCCGCGGACGCCAGGCCGAGGCGGCCCAACAGCTCGACCAGCTTTTGGGGAGGAGAATCGCTCATGAAACCGTGGGGTAGGTTTCTAACCTGCCAAGAATGAGACATTCACGGTGGCTGGGGCAGAGCCCGTGGGGTAGGTTTCCAAGGGGCCATAGCGGGTGTATGGCCCCTTGGAAACCTGCCCCACGAGCCGGGGCATCGCTTAGGTTCTGCCACCAGCCACTGGACGGCGAGTGCTATCAGAAAGCGCGGGCTGCGACAAGATCACTCGATTTCGAGGATGACCTCGACTTCGACGGCAATATTGCCCGGCAGCGACCCCATGCCGACGGCGCTGCGGGCCCCCACCCCCAAGTCCTTGCCGAATACCTCGGCAAACAGCTCGCTGAAGCCGTTGATGACCTGAGGTTGCTGTTGGAAGTCCGACGTGCAGTTGACCATGCCGAGCGTCTTGACCACTCGCCTAACGCGGTTGAGGTCTCCCAGGTTGGCGCGCAGCGAGGCCAGAATCGCCAGGCCGGTTTGTTTCGCCGCCGCATACCCGCCGGCCAGGTCGAGCTCCGCCCCCACCTTTCCGACGATCATCGAGCCATCGGCCTTGAGTGGGCCGTGGCCGGAGACGTAGGCCATATTGCCGACGATCACGACGGGCTTGTACACGCCGGCCGGCTTGGGAGGGGGAGGAAGTTCCAAACCAAGTTGGTTGAGGCGGGCTTCGGCGTTCATGGGGGTATCTCCGTAGTGTGGCACGCACGGATTCTAACCGCTCAAGCGGCCCAAGTCCACCATCCGCCTTTACCCACGGGCGCCGTCCGGCTAGATTTCGGTAAAGTGACCGATCTCACCGGCCCCATTGAAGCCCATGTCCAACGCCGACAAAACGCTGGTCACCGTTTGCACCTACAACGAAATCGAAAACCTGCCGGCGCTGGTCGACGAGATCTTCCGTCACGCGCCCGATGTCGACGTGCTGGCGATCGACGACAACTCGCCCGACGGCACGGGACAATGGTGCGACCGCAAGGCCCATGACGACCCGCGCCTGCATTGCCTGCACCGCGCGGGAAAGCTGGGGCTGGGCACTGCCATGGTGGCCGGCATGCGGTACGCGATTGAGCACGGCTACAAGTACACGCTCAACATCGACGCCGATTTCAGCCACCAGCCCAAGTACCTGCCCGACCTGATCGGTGGAATGGAACCGGCCGACGGGCCGGCGGTCGACGTCATGATCGGTTCGCGGTACGTGCCCGGCGGCGGTGTCGAAGGTTGGCCGCTGAAACGCTACTTGATGAGCCGGTCGGTCAACCTCTACGCGCGCACGCTGCTGGGGCTGAAACCCAAGGATTGCAGCGGCGGCTACCGCTGTTACCGAACCACGAAACTGGCCCAGGTCGATTTCGACCGGTTCTTGTCGCACGGGTATTCGTTCCAGGAAGAAATCCTCTGGCACCTGAAGTGCTCTGATTGCCGCTTCGCCGAAACGCCGATCGTCTTCGTCGACCGAGTCCGCGGCAGCTCGAAAATCAACGCCCACGAAGCCTGGAGCGCCCTTTGGGTCATCATGGCCTTGGGGCGCAAGAACCTCTTCGGCAGGGGACGGTGAGAATCATTCCATGTCGATCCTGATCACTGGTGGCGCCGGGTTCATTGGCAGCCATCTCATCGAACGGCTGCTCCGCGAAGGCGACGAATCGATCGTTTGCCTTGACGACTTCAATGGCTTTTACAGCCCGGCCGTAAAACGCGCCAATATCGTCCCCTTCGCCGACCATCCGCGCGTAACTGTCGTCGAGCAATCGTTCTGCGACGCGCCGGCGATGCGGCGGCTTTTCGATGAGCGGAGCGTTTCGCGGGTGGTCCACTTGGGCGCCTACGCCGGCGTGCGGCCGAGCGTGGCGAATCCGACGATCTACGAACAAACCAACGTCGGCGGCACGTTGTCGCTGCTCGAAGCGGCCCGAGCACACCCGATCGAACGCTTCCTGCTCATTTCGTCGTCGACGGTCTACGGGCGAGCCGCCGCGGTGCCATTTGTCGAGGAAGCTCCCCTCGGCTGCCCGTTGAGCCCGTATGGCGCCAGCAAACGCGCGGCCGAGCTGTTTGGTCAAATGTACCATGAACTGCACCGCGTACCGGTCGTCTGCCTGCGGCCGTTCAGCGTATACGGTCCGCGACTGCGGCCCGATCTGGCGCTGTCGATCTGGGCTGAGGCGATCGAATCGGGCCGGCCGGTGCCGCTGTTCGGTGACGGCACGATGCGGCGCGATTTCACGCACGTCAGCGATCTTTGCGGCGGCCTCCTGGCGGCGCTCCAGCGGCCCGGCGTCCTTGGCGAGACGGTCAACCTGGGCCATGCCGAACCGATCGCCATGCGTGACGTGATCGACACGCTCGCCCGTGCCATCGGCAAGCCCGCCAAGATCGACCGGCAACCCGAAATGCCGGGCGACATGCCGGTCACGTACGCCGACCTGACCAAGGCCCGCCGCTTGCTCGATTACCAGCCGCAGGTGCCTTTCGACGACGGCGTCCGCGAGTTCGTGGCTTGGTTCCGCAATCAGCGCCGGCTCGGGGCGCCGCACCGCGGCCAGTGATTGGCTCATGCCCGATAGCGGCACGTGTCTAGGGTTACGCACGCGGCAAAAACTCCTGCGTCTCCACGACCCCCAGAGGAAGCAGCCATGGACGATCCATCGGAAACCGCGCCGGCTGCGCCCGGCGGGGCGGGTGGTTGCCGCGCCACACTCCTTTGTTCCCCCGGCGCTGACGGTGCCCTGTGGGTGGTGGAGCGATTGTCGATGGAGCACCAGGAGTTTTTGCCGCGGGCGGTCGCGCGGTTTCACGGCCGCCGCCGGAGAGGACTTCCCAGGGGCGCGCGGCAAACGTCGGCGGCGCGCGGCGGAATCAAGGAACGTGCCGCACCTTCCCGCCCGCGATGTGTTGAGTGGCGCCACGACCACGCGGACACGCTTGAAAGTGTCTCATGGATGGCTACGTATAAGTAGCGACTTCTCGCCCGCCGCAACGGATCGTCGCGGATGGAAGCTTTTAGAAAATAGGGGGTTAACAACTGCCCAGCAAACGAAGCAGAGTTGCCCGCGGCACTTCCGCCGCGGCTCGCCGCCGTCGATTTCGAACCGTTGCGCGCTCCAACCCGCGTTACGTTGACAGCGGCACGGGCAAGAACAATTTCAGCCGATCGCCAAGCACCGGCTCAAACCCGTGCCTCTGGTAGAATTCCGAGGCGGCCTCGTCCTTCACCGTCCAGCGGGCCGATAGGCGTGTATGAAAGGTCAGCCATCCAGGATGGACCGCTCGGACAGGAGCTTGCGGACCGCCGCGACGCTCATCGCCGGCGGTTGATCGAGCGTCTCGAAGACATGCGCGAGTTG
>DATLQY010000420.1:0-2753 GCA_035534975.1 Pirellulales bacterium | reverse complement strand
TCGGCTAGGCCCTCCAGCGATTCGAACAATCGCGTGCTTACGTCGTCGAGCTCGCCGTCGCGCCAGAGGCCGACGCGTAGAGCGTCGAAAACGACCAGGCGGCAGCCGCCGCGCAGCCGCGCCAATGCCTCTTCGACCTGGGCCGACTCAAGGTGGTGGTCGGCGTCCTGAACCAAGGGGAGCGCGAGGCAGCGGTCAAGCGCGGCCTCGACCGCGTCCAACCGCGGCGCCAGCCGTTTGCGAGTGGGGCCGTCGGCGACGAACAGCACCTGCCCGGCGGGGCGCCAAGGTGCGCCGCAGTCCTCGTCGGGAAACGGCCTGCCGGTCGAGACGCGCGAGGCGACTTCAAGCGCGACCGCGGTGGCGCCGGCTTGCCGCGAGGCGCAGACGATCGTGAGACCGGACGTCGCCACCCGGCTGGGCCAAAGCCACTCGATTCCCTCGGCGGTTTCCTCGCCCAGTGTGAGCGGCGACAGGTTCGCATGGGCTTGAGCGCCATCCCGTAGCACGGCGGGCAGCGGCGCGGTGGCAATTTCGCCGGTCGTCATCCGCTCGTCCGCCAGCCGCCGATATTGGTCGAGTTGGGCCATGCGCGCGTCGTCAATGCTGCGTAAGGTGCCGGTGTTTTCAATCAATGAAACGTTCATGTTTTAGTTCCTTGAGTGCGCTCGGCGTGTGTTGGCCGTTGCGGCGGCCAATCTGTTTGCCGAATCGGCGAGGCCTGGCATGAACGCGGCGCCATGCGGAGAGCGCACCGCAGACGAAACGCCACAATGCAGTTGCGGTTCTGAGCCAACGGGAAGCTGGCGGTGAAAGGCCAACCACTCTACAATTGGGAGCGGGGAGCGGGGAGCGGGGAACCCGCGTTCGGAGGTTGTTCCCCCGCGTCGGGATTACTCCCGCTTCCACAGACACGACGGTTTGTAGAAAACACGTCATCGCAACGCCTTCGCTCTGAACAGAGTCGAGAAAGTCGCATCACGTTCCCGCAATTTAGCCGAGAATCGCCGTCCGTCAAGTAAGCGCAATGCGAATATTCAAAAAATGCCGCGGCGCCGATTTCGGTGCATGGCTTGCAATAACGCTAGAGTGTTGACAATTCGGCCTTGACAGGGAACCTATTTCACTAAGGTTCTATGTCATTTCCGCCTGGATCACGGGCCATGGCAGGCGGCCGCGACAGCCAGCATCGGACGACGAAGCTCCGCCTCGCAGTCGACGGCCGCATGGTCGGAAAGCGATCCTTCCTGGACTTTATCGTCAAGAAGCCGTAACGCATGGGCGCGTATTGGCCGCCACGGCGACGATCCAGCGGAGCGAAGGGGCGAGAAGAAGATGTAGTCGATGCGCTGGCCGCCGTCTTCGGTCAAGGGGTCGCTGGTGCCGGCCGGTCCGCGGCCGGCGTGGGGCCAGACATCGCCCCAGGGCAAGCCCGAGGCGCGAAGCGCCGCCAACAATCGGCCATATTCCGAGTTGGATGGCGACGAGCCTTGCGGCGGATCGGCAGGTACATTCAGATCGCCCAGTAGAATCGCCGCTCGATCGGCGCCGCCGTGCTCGGCGATGAACCTCGCCAGGTCTTCGAGCTGCCGCGCGCGGGCGACACCAGAGCGACTTTCCAAGTGCGTTAGAAAACAATCGGCCAGCAGCAAGGGCTGCCGGCACACGAGGATGCGCGCGTGCAACGCTCCCTTAGCGGCGAAGGCGTCGGCCCGGAAGCCGTGGGTCAAGAACCGCGAAGCGTGCTCGTAAGTGATTGCGTGGTGAACGACGATCGGAAACCGGGTCAGCAACACCAGGCCGCTGTTGGCGAATTGCGCGCCAGGCGGCTTGGGCGTCCAGAGCGCGTCGAACGACGCGCTTTGGGCCGCGTCGAGCAAGGATTGTCGATGACCATCGTCGAAGACTTCGCAAAGGCCGACCAGGTCGTAATCGTTCGACCACCGGCCGATTTTGCCCGCGCGGTATTCCGACTGGCCGCGGTTGCTCGCAAACGCCTCGCCCACGTGCGGCAGGAGGTGCGTGTTCAAGGTCGCAATCCGCAACCTGAATGTGCGCGACGGACTCTGGCAGCGCCGCACGGCGAACAGGAGGCCGCCGAGAGCGAGGAACAACGTCATGAGCGAGAGGTAGGTCTTGCGGGTCGGCATCGTTTCATTTTCACGTCTGGAGATGGCCTGCCACTCGCCCCATCAATACGTCCTGCTCGTGGGATAGAACCGTTTGATCAAATACGAACGCAACACTCCCAGTACCACAAGATTGATGAGCTTCGCCACGATCAGCCAGGTCTCGAGCCGGTGTGCCTCGCGGAAATCGCTCGCGCCGAAACTGGCGAATGCGAGACAATAAGCGACTTCCCACCTCGATCGGCGGTGCTTCGCGAACCTGATCGCGACCAGCACGGCCAACAGGCACCATGCCGCACCTTCGATCAGGTTGAAGCCGTGATAAATGATCGTGAACCACGATTCGTCGCCCGGATCATAGCGCCACCAGGTCCTCGTGAGCAGGCCGGCGAAATGCGCGCTCATTCGAGGTCGCTCAGGCGGTAGATCTTAGCGTTGGGCAGCGCCGCACGGAGCGATTTCACCCCCTCGTCGCTGACCTGTGTGAAGCGGACGTCGATGTGCCTCAGCCGCTTCAGGCCGTGCAGCCATTTCAGACCCACGTCGGTGAGCGGCGTGCTGGCGAGGTTCGCGGTTTCGAGCGAGGGCAATTCAGTCAGGCAATCGAGGTCGGCATCGACGATG
>DATLQY010000419.1:0-9249 GCA_035534975.1 Pirellulales bacterium | reverse complement strand
GATGGACTTGGGTGGGCTCTCGCTAGCGCGGTGGTGAGGACGGTTTTGCCGGCTCGCCCCAGCGCTGTTGGACCCCAGATCAGGCAAAAATCGCCCACTAAAAAACGCGAAGAGCCTATATTCGAATGGTGCGACTCGCCGTACGCGCCCTATTCGAACGTGGGTGAAATGGCCGTGGACGACGTGGCCTCGCTTGAGGTTTTGGCGGATGATGATAACGCTCGTGTGCTGCGGGGGGGCACGTTCAACGCCGATCCCCAGGTCACTCGCTCCGCCAATCGCGCCTGGCACGACCCCTCGTGCCCGGACGGCTCCCACATCTACGGTTTTCGCGTGGCCAGGACTTACCCATGAGCCGCTTTTCCTCTTTACCGCTTATCCTGCCGCGCAGCGGCAAAGATTTTGATGTGGATTTCCGTTGCAAGCCAAAAACGCGATTCGCAGCACGGTAGCGGGATTCGCAAGAATTCCGAAGTGTAATATCGTCGCCTTTCGCTCCGCGAAAGAACGTCCTTTCGCGGAGAGTTTGTGAATTCTTCGGAAAGACACCCCCGAAACCGCACCTAAGTCCTTTGGCATCGGTCGATTATTTCACAAACTCGGAGCGAAAGGCGACAATGCTGAATTCCCGTCGGGGGACGACCGGCCCGAGGCCGGTTCCGTAACGGGTTTACCGTCGTCATCTCGAGCGCCCGCCTTCTCTTGCGTGCCGCCCATCGCCGAGGAATGATGGTGGCATGCTCAGCCTCCCCGCCAAGATGGTCGCCGTACTGACCCCGAAGCGGCGCTGGTTCCAGTTTCGACTCAAGACCGTACTCATCATGACAGCGGCGATGTGCCTCGTGCTTGCCTTTGTGGTCGTGCCCGTTCATCGCGCCTACCGGCAGAATCGAGCGGCAGCCTTGGTCGACGCGCATGCCGGTCGAGTTGTCTGGGACTTTGAAGAGGCCGGGGGAAACTATGCGCCAGGTCCCGCCTGGGTGAAATGGCTCACCAATAACGAACACTTTTTCGCCCAAGTGGTAGGCGTCGAAACGGAACCTCGGATGGAGAACGCTGCGCTCACCATGGACGAAATGCTCTCGTGCCTTCGTGAGTTTCCCGATCTTCGACGACTCGTTTTGCTGAACGCAGGTGTGGAAACGACCGGAGTCGAATGGCTTCGACATCCCGAGCGGCTCGAATCGCTCAGTTTACAAGGGACCGGGGTTTCAGATGCGACCACGGCGCCCCTGGCGCGGCTTTTGGGCCTCAAGGAATTGAATATTCGGTTCACCGATGTCGGCGACGCCGGCATTGCGCACTTTGGCCAATTGGCCGCCCTCGAGGCGTTAATCCTCCGCGATACCCAAGTTACCGACCAGGGGGTGACATACTTGAAAGAATTGACGAACCTCGCGGTGTTGGACTTGGGCAACACCGAAGTGACCGTGGCGGGGTTGGAGGTCCTGGACGACCTATCACGACTCCGCTGGTTGAACCTCTGCGGCCTGCACATCAACGATGAAGATCTGGTCCGATTGCCGAGCTGGCCGCAACTGGAAACACTGTACCTTTCCTACACCAACATCACTGACCGCGGCGTGGCGCACCTGACGAGGTTCGGGAACTTGCACGAACTCAACATCGTTGGTACGTCGGTCACGAGCGCCGGTATAACTAAAATCGAGAAGGCGATGCCCGACTGTGCGATCACGAAGTGACTATTCCGTGATCTCCCTGACGACCCGGCACGGGTTACCCGCGGCGAAGACCCCGTCGGGAACGTCCCTGGTGACGACGCTCCCGGCCCCGATGACGGTCTTCGAGCCGATCTTGACCCCAGGGCAGACGATCGCTCCACCGCCGATCCACACGTCGGAGCCGATTTCGATGGGTTTGGCGAATTCCTGTTTCCGACGTAGTTGGGCGTTCATCGGATGGGTGGCGGTGTAAATCTGGACCGAGGGACCGAACAGGGTGAAATCTCCGATTTCCACCGGGCACACGTCGAGGACGACGCAGTTGAAATTGAAGTACACTCGCTCGCCCAGCACGATGTTCGACCCGTAATCGCAAAAGAACGGCGGCTGCAACCAGACCGACTCGCCCCCCTTCCCGAAAAGCTCCGTCAGGACTCGACGGCGGGTCTTTGCGTCGCCCTCTCGGGTGGCGTTCAGCTCCTGGCACAAGTCCCTGGCGCGCTCCCTGGCTCGGACCAGTTCCGCATCGAGCGGGTCGTACAGTTCCCCCGCCAGCATCTTCTCTTTTTCGCTTCGCATCGATACGCCGCGCATTGCCAGACTTTGGCCAGGTTGCTAGTCTGGCGGTGAAACCTGCATTCCACCCTGGTTGGAGAACTCACGAAATGTCCACGATGATGACTCGATACACGGCCTTCCAGACGAAAAGGATGCCCCAACGCTTCTGGCCGACAACCTCCGGCTCAATCTCCGGCATGGATAAGGAAGACGACGACCTCGACGACGACGACGATGACGATGATCTGGACGATGACGATGATGATGACGACCTCGACGACGATGACGAATTCGACGACGATTTCGAGGATGACTTCGAGGACGATGAAGATGACGACGAAGATGAGGATGAAGATGATGAAGACGACGAGCCATGATCCAGGTTATGGAGATTGATCCATGAATTGCGACTTCAACCTGGGATGGAATTGCTTACGCGGCCTCCCGCTCGACGATCATCGCCACCGCGTTGCCTCCGCCGAGGCAGAGCGCGGCCAGACCGCGCCGCAGGTTGCGGGCGGCCAGGGCATGCAACAACGTGACGAGCACGCGGCAGCCACTGGCGCCGATCGGGTGCCCTAGCGCCACCGCGCCGCCGTTGACGTTGACCTTCGCGGAATCAAGCTCCAGCGGTCGCAGGCAAGCCAGGCATTGGGCGGCGAATGCCTCGTTCAATTCGACCAGATCGATGTCGGCCAACGTCAAATGGGCTTTGGCCAGCGCCTGTCGGATCGCCGAGACCGGGGCGATGAAGATCTCCTTGGGAGCGACGCCGCTGGTGGCGGCGGCGACGATGCGCGCCGTCAGCGGCGAATGGCCCTGGCGGGCAGTCCGTTCATCGACCACGACCACGGCCGCCGCGCCGTCGCTGAGTTGTGAAGCGTTGCCCGCCGTGACCGTGCCCGCCGGATCGAAGGCCGGATTGAGGGCAGCGAGTCTTTCTACCGTCGAATCAGGGCGAGGGCCATCGTCACGATCCATCAGCATGTCACCCTTGCGGCTTGGGATGACGACGGGCACGATCTCGGCGTCGAATCGTCCCGCGGCGATCGCGGCGGAAGCGCGGCGGTGGCTTTCGGCGGAGAAAGCGTCCTGGTCGGCGCGGCTCACGCCCCGGCTGGCGGCGATGTAGTCGGCCTCGGCGCCCATCGCCACGTTCTCGAAAGCGCACCAGAGACCGTCGTGAAGCATCGAGTCGAGCACCGTTTGCGGGCCGAATTTCCATCCCTCGCGCGTGCCCATCAGTAGGTGGGGCGCACGGCTCATGCTCTCCATGCCGCCGGCGACGATTACGCGGGCGTCGCCGCAGCGGATCGCCTGATCGGCCAGCATCACCGCCTTCAGCCCGGAACCACACATCTTATTGACCGTCAGCGCCGCCACGGAGGCGGGCAATCCGGCGCCCAGCGCCGCCTGCCGGGCCGGGGCCTGGCCCAGCCCAGCGGAGAGAATGTTGCCCATGATGACTTCGTCAACCTCCTCGGGCGCGGTACCGGTCCGGCGCAACGCCTCGGCCACGGCCAACGCGCCGAGCCGAGGCGCAGGCAGGACGGCGAGGCCACCCAGGAATTTGCCGATGGGAGTGCGACAACCGCCGAGAATGTAAGAAGCCATCATGGCTGGATCTCCGTGGGAGACGATCGTTCTCGAATCGTTCTACCGCATTCTATACTTCACGCGGGGCAGGTTTCCAATCTGCCATATATAAAACGTAGCGGAATTCGTGAGAATTCCGCACCGGGAGGCGGCTGCCGTACAGGCTTCTTTATGGCAGGTTGGAAACCGGCCCCACGGCGCGGTATGCTTGACGCTACTCCAAACCCAAGAGAGCGCCGCCATGACGACCACTACCTCGCCGCTCACGATTCGCGATGCGACGCCCGCCGACGCGGATTTGATCGCGGAATTCAACCGCTCGCTGGCGCTCGAATCGGAAAGCAAGCATCTCGACCCTGGCGTGCTGGCGACGGGGGTGCGTTTGGCGCTTGAGCGGCCTGAACTGTGCCGCTATTTCCTAGCCGAAGCCGATGGCCGCGTCGTCGGGCAGACGATGCTGACCTATGAATGGAGCGATTGGCGGGCCGGCGTGTTCTGGTGGATTCAAAGTGTTTACGTCGTGCCCGACCGACGCGGGCAAGGCGTGTTCCGGGCGTTATTCAAGCACATCGAGACGTTGGCCAAGAAGACCGGCGAAGTCTGTGGCCTGCGGCTCTATGTCGAGCGGCACAATGTGCCGGCCATTGCCACGTACGAGCGGCTGGGCATGACCCCTAGCGGGCATTGGCTCTATGAAATCGACTGGACCGGAGCGATCAAGAACTGAGAGAAATTCGTCAAATTGGTCCTCGAAGCGAGGGAACACATGGCCCTCACTGGGGTTCCCCCACGCCGATTCGATTCAAGATGATCCGCGCGGCTTCGTCGGCGGGTGAGGTGGCCGCAAGGGCCGGGTTCTTCTGCATTTCGTGGTGCCGGCCCATGGCGGCGGCCAAACCGTCGGCGATGGCCAGCCGCAGGTCGAGGTGCCGCAACAGCGGTTCGCCCTCGGGATGGGCCTTGATTCCCTTGATGATGAAATTGATCTGGCTCGTCTGCGCGCCTCCCTTCTTGCGGCAGACTTCGACGAGATCGCTCAACCAATGGACTGGGGCCTGAACTTCATTCATGGCGATTTCCTGATGATAAATGGCGGCGTGCCCCGCATATCCCTAGTCTACCAGAAAGGGCCGTGTAAAGTAACCGGAAAAAGAAGCACCCCGCGTTCAAATGTGGGAACGAGGGAATTGGGCAAACCGCGGCGACGACGGAACCCGCGCATGGATGGCAATGCCAGAATCTGCTACGATGGGCGACTCTCCGAAAACAATCAGGGAATCGGCGACGATGAGCGACAAGCCTTGGTACAAGGACGGGCTGCGGTTTCAATGCACGCAATGCGGCGACTGCTGTACCGGAGCACCGGGTTACGTTTGGGTGAACCAGGAAGAGATCGAGGCGTTGGCCCTGAAACTCGGCGTCGACGTGGCGGAGTTCGAGCGAAAACACGTGCGCAGCGTCGGGCTGCGTCGCAGCCTGATCGAATTTGACAACGGCGACTGCGTGTTCTTCGACAGCCAGGCGCGGAAATGCACGGTCTACGACGCCCGCCCCAGGCAATGCCGTACATGGCCGTTCTGGCAATCGAACGTCAAGAGCCCCGCAGCCTGGGAGCAGACTTGCCAGGTTTGCCCAGGCAGCGGCCATGGGCCGCTCGTACCGCTGGAACAAATCGTGCAGCAAGTCCAGCTACTCCGGCTTTGAAGCGGGTGGGCGATACGGAGCAGATGTGGGGATGGTTTTTTTGACGCTCGTTGGAACCGATTGCGACGGTTTTTGAGAATAACTGGAGTTTAACGGTTGTAGTGCCGATTTACGTGCCTGGCGAAACAAATCTCCAGAACTAAGGAGTCGGCGGCATCAAGGGCCAGGAAAGAAGCCCAAAGGGAGCTTTCCTCTCTAAGCCTTTTTAAAGCAAGATGTTACAGCAACCCGCTGTGATTTGGTTGAAGTAAGTTCTTTGACAATTTGAAGTTAGTCGCAATTGAGCCTCCTCTTGGCCGGCTGCGAGCTCTGGCGCCTTGTGTGGTTCAGGGGCGCGCAAGCGGTATGCTGGCAGCGAATGAGCTTGACACTAGTGCTTATGGCACCTACACTTGGAGCGTGACCTGCTTTATCCGAGGGAACGCCTGAAACGGCTGCGAAACCCTCAGTTCATGGGAGAGCCGAGTCGTGACCAAGAAAGAAATCGTCAAGACCATCTCGGAAGAAATCGGGCTGACGCAACTCAAGACGAAGGAGATCGTACAGAAGACGTTCGATGCCATCGTCGAGGCGCTGGTAGAGGAAAAGCGGATTGAATTGCGTAATTTCGGCGTTTTTGAGGTCAAGAAGCGGGCTGCTCGGAAGGCCCGTAATCCGCGAACCGGTGACAAGGTGTACGTTCCCGAAAAGTTCGTCGTAACGTTCAAACCGGGCAAGGAAATGGAGGAGCGCGTGCGCGAACTTGAACGGCAAGCTGCGGCGGCCGTGGCCCAAAAGCCGCATGCCGCCCCTGCCGCAACTGCCCGCGTCGGACCAACACCACGCCCGGCACACGTCCCCGAAACACTAGGCGCACCAGCAGGTTATAGCGCCAACCCAGACACCTCCGGTTGAACGGCGAGCCCAACAGGCACGCTGTTGGCCGTCGAGAACCCAATCCTATCGCAACTAGCGTTGCCCAACCGTCTTGGGCGGCGTGACCTTTCCCGCGCTGCAAATCACATTTTGAATGGTTGTCGCTCTGGCTCACCAGCCAGCGTGGCACGGATGCCCGACGAAACGGCACATGCCCGCATTGGGGTGGCGCAGGTTCGTCCTTGGGAGGAGTTGTGTAATGCGCAACCTGTTATTGGCAGCACTGATCGGGCTTTCCCTTGGCTCGTGCGCGGGGTGCATCATTCCCGCCTATTCGGCCGACCCGATTCGCCGCACCCAACAGTTGATTTGGACGTCGGAAGACTTGCGACACTTGCTCGACGAGTGGGAGCGGACCTGGTTGCTCGACCAGCCGTCGCACTTGACGCCCTACCGCACCCATGGTGGTCTCATGTAGACAAGTTGTCCCCCGGCCCCGCGGCGGCTAAACTGTCGTTGGGCCGCGCGGGCGCGCCCCAACGTCGTTCCCTTCTCGCGGGCGCTTAAGGCAATTCTGAATTCGTGGCTTCCTCCGCCGTCGATTTGGAGATTCAACTCGGCCGCTTGCGGCTTCCGAACCCGATCATCGTGGCCTCGGGCACCTTCGGCTACGCGCGCGAAATGGCTGGCCTGGTGGAGTTGGGCCGCTTAGGCGCGATCATCCCCAAGACGATCACGATGCAACCGCGGTTGGGCAACGCGCCTTGGCGGACCGTGGAAACCACCGGCGGCATGTTGAACTCGATCGGATTGGACAACGACGGCATCGAGCACTTTGTCGGGGCGCACCTTCCCTACCTCGGCTCGCTGGGCGCGCCGATCATCGTCAGCATCGCGGGGCGCAACCTCGACGACTTCGTCGCTCTGGCCGCACGACTCGATGGACTTCCCGGCGTGTCCGCCCTGGAGCTCAACGTGTCGTGTCCCAATGTCGCGGGCGGCGTCGATTTCGGGACCGACCCGGAACTTTGCCGGCGCGTCGTGGCCGGAGTACGAGAGGCCAGCGGGCTGCCGCTGCTGGCCAAGCTCACACCCAACGTGACGGATATCGCCACGATCGCTCGTGCCGCTGAGGACGGCGGGGCCGACGCGATCTCGCTGATCAACACTGTGGCGGGCATGGCGATCGATTGGCGCCGCCGTCGGCCGCTATTAGGCAATGTGCTTGGCGGATTGAGCGGGCCGGCAATCAAACCGATCGCCCTGCGGGCGGTCCACAAGGTGGCCCAGGTGGTCAGGATTCCGCTGGTCGGCATCGGCGGCATCGCCACGATCGACGATGTGATGGAGTTCCTGGTCGCCGGCGCCACAGCCGTGCAACTGGGCACCGCGAACTACTACCGCCCCACTGTGTCGATGGAAGTCCTCGACGCGTTGCCCGCCGCGCTGACCGAACTGGGGGCGACGTCGGCACGCGAAGTGGTTGGGTCGATGACTCGATAACCTCCCAGTTGCTCGATCTGCGTTTTCGACAATCCGGTCATGATGATGGCGACATGGTCCCAAATCGCTCCATGCGTCGTTTCAAAATCGAATTGCGGAACGTGGTAAGGAACAAGCTGGGAACAATGTTGGTTCTTGGGAAGCTCTTGAGGACCAACTTGATTCTTTTCCGCGGTCATCTACGATGGTGGTTATTTGCGGGAAATGGACCATGCGCGTGCTCTCCGGCATTCAGCCGACAGGAAGGTTCCATTGGGGGAACTACTTCGGCGCGATCCGCCAATACATCGACTTGCAGGACGGTAACGAAGCTTATTACTTCATCGCCAACCTGCACGCCCTGACCACGGTGCGCGACCCCAAGCAGCTCGAACGGCTTACGATCGACGCGGCGATCGATCTGTTGGCCTTGGGACTCGATCCGGCGCGGGCGACCCTCTTCGTGCAGTCGGACGTGCCCGAAGTCTCGGAGCTCTGTTGGCTGCTGATGACCGGCACCCCCGTCGGACTTCTGGAGCGCTGCCACGCCTACAAGGACAAGAAGGCCAAGGGGCTTTCGGCCGACGCCGGGCTGTTCACGTACCCGGTGTTGATGGCCGCCGACATCCTGCTCTACGACGCCGAGGTGGTGCCGGTTGGCGAGGACCAGCTTCAGCACATTGAGGTTTGCCGCGACGTCGCCGCCAGCTTCAACCACCACTTTGCTTCGACGTTCGTATTGCCCAAGGGAAAAGTGCTCGAAGCCTCGGCCAAGGTGCCCGGCACCGACGGCGAAAAGATGTCGAAGAGCTACGACAACACTCTGGAGGTGTTCGAGGAACCCAAGGCGCTGCGGAAGAAGATCATGCGGATCACCACCGATTCGCGGCCGATGGCCGAACCGAAGGAGCCGGAAAGTGACCATCTTTTTCAACTTTACTCGCTGTTCGCCACCAACGCCCAGCGCGACGAGATGGCGGCGCTCTATCGCCGCGGAGGCTTCGGGTACGGAGAGGTGAAGCAGGCGCTGGCCGACGCGGCCGATACTTTTTTCGCCGGGCCTCGCGCGCGCCGGGCCGAGTTGGAGGCGGACGCGGAAAGAGTCCACGAGATCCTGGCCGACGGCGCCGCGCGGGCCCGAAAACAAGCCTCCGAAGTGCTGCGGCGAGCGCAACGCGCCTGCGGCGTGCTGGGTCGGCGGCGAGCACCATCGTAGATCGGAATTCATTCCGTTTCCCGGCTTCTATACTTCACGCGGTCAGGAATGAGACGTCAGCTCTGCCGCACGTGGCACGTAGTTGGCTATAGGTAGGAAAAGAGCGGGGACGCCTCGAAAGCGGTTTAGAGTAGAGTTGTTGAATTCCCCCCAAAC
>DATLQY010000418.1:0-13298 GCA_035534975.1 Pirellulales bacterium | reverse complement strand
CGTACAGGCCTCGCCACTCGGCTTGGCCGCCGGATTGGAGGTCGATCGGCAGGGTCGCGTACTGGTCGAGCCCGACTTGAGCGTGAAGGGGCGCCTAAACGTCTTCGTGGCGGGCGACCAGGCTTGCTTCATGCACCAGACCGGTAAACCGTTGCCCGGCACGGCGCCGGTGGCCATGCAGCAGGGCCGCTATCTGGCATTCACGATCCGCCGCGAGCTGGCCGGCAAACCCCGCCTGCCTTTCCGCTTCGTCGACAAGGGGCAGATGGCGACCATCGGCCGCAGCCGGGCCATCGTCGAGATCGGGCGGCTGCGGTTGGCGGGTTTTCCGGCCTGGCTGTTGTGGCTTGTGGTCCACATCTACTACCTGACCGGCTTCAAGAACCGACTCCTGGTCGTGCTGCAATGGGCCTGGTCGTACCTTTCTTTCCGCCGCGGCGCGCGGCTGATCGTGAACAAGGAGTGGCGATTTCACGCGCCAAAGTAGACGCCGTCGCGACTTTGTCCGTATGCCAGGTCTAGGGTATACTTGAAGAATAAGCCGATCCACGATTCCTAACCATGTAAGGAACCGTCATGTCCGTGGTCCCGATCATTGCCGAGCACATCGAAATCACTCCGGGCATTTGCGGTGGAAAGCCACGGATTGCCGGGCACCGGATTCGCGTTCAGGACGTCGTCGTCTGGCACGAGCGAATGGGAATGTCGCCCGACGAAATTGTGATTCATTACCCGAGCATTACGCGGGCTGACGTCCATGCCGCCCTGGCCTACTACCACGACCATGCGGAAGAGATTAGCGATCAGATCGCTGAGGGGGAACGACTTGCAGATGATATGCGTGCGAACAGCCCGTCCCTCCTTCGCGAAAAACTAGGTGACGAAGGTCTGCGGCGGAGGCTCGCTGGTGGCCAGAACGATTCGATTCCACCTGGATGAGCAAGTCGCTACGTCAACAATTCCCGCACCACGTCGCCCTTCGAAACCAACCGGTGCGGGCGGCCGAACTGGTCGTGTATCCAGCGGTCGGAGTCGATGCCGAGCTGATGGTAAATCGTGGCGATGATGTCGCCCGGCAAGAGCGGATCGCGCGCGGGGAAGGCGCCGATCTTGTCGCTGGCGCCATAGACGTAGCCCCCTTTGATACCGCCACCTAAGAGCATCAGGCTGTAGCAGTAGTTCCAATGGTCGCGGCCGCCGTTGTTGGCGTTCACCTTGGGCGTGCGGCCGAAGTCGCCCAATACGGCCACCAACGTACGGTCCAAGAGTCCGCGGTCGGCCAGATCGTTGACCAGGCTGGTGCAGGCCGCGTCGAACTGCGGTAACAACGTTCCCTTGAGTTTCTGAAAGTTGCCGCCGTGCGTGTCCCAGGTCGCGTTCGCGTCGGGCGCCCATGAGATCGTCACCACGCGCGTGCCCGCCTCGATCAGCCGCCGGGCCAAGAGCACGCTCTGGCCGTAGATATTGCGGCCGTACGACTCACGCACGCCGTCAGGCTCTTCGGCGATACGAAAGGCCCGCTGCGCCGTCTCGCTCGTCAACAGGTCGAGCGCTCGTTGCTGGAACCCATCCATCGAGGCAACGGCGGTATGGGCCGCCGTCGCGGCAAAGGGTCGTTCGACTCCCGTCAGCAATTGCCGTCTGGCGGCCAGGCGGCCGCCGGGGACGTCGGCCGAGAGCGTCAACTCGGGTACGGCGAAGTCGGCGGCATTCGGGTCGCGAAGCACGAATAGCGGATCGTAGCTACCACCCAGAAATCCGCCGTGGAAGCCGGGCTGCGGCGGACCGCCGGCGCCTTCCTGGGTCTTGTAGGGCAAGCAGACGGCGGGGACGCTGGTCAGGCTCGGCGGCCGCAGCGCGGTCAACGTCGCGCCAATCGACGGATAATCGGTCGGCGCGCTACCGACGGCCACGTTTCCGTCGCCCCGGTCGTGGCCGGTCAGGCTGGTGTAGACGGCCAGGGCATGGGCGTTGTTGACGCTATGGTGCATCGACCGCACGACGCTGGCGCGATGCATGATCGTCGCCAGCCGAGGCAGGTGTTCCGAAACCTGAACGCCGGGCGCGCTCGTGGTGATCGGCTTGAACTCGCCGCGGATTCCCACGGGCGCGTCGGGCTTCATGTCCCACATGTCATGGTGGCTTGGTCCGCCATTGAGGAAAATCACCACGCAGGCATCGGCCCGAGGAACGAACCCACCCGCGCGACTGGCCTCTTCGGCACGCAACAGCTTCGGTAAGGTAACACCCATCAGCCCCATGCTGCCGACTTCGAGCAGGCGGCGGCGCGAAATGGCGCGGCCCTCGGAACTGAGATTCACCGTCTGGCAGGTTCGATCCGACGGCATTTTTGATTTTCCGGGGGGAAGAACGGGCGGACGCTGGGGTAGGTAGCGCCACCCCCAGTCTATGCGATCGCCGGCTTGCCGACAACTTGCCATCCGGCTGTGGGGCAGGATTCCAACCTGCCGTCGCCCCTTCTATACTTCACGCGGCCGACAACGACATTTTGTCACGAGAAACGTGGTGACTGGTGGCAGAGCGTAAGCGATGCCCCGGCAAGATAGCGACCGGGGCCTTCTTTATGGCAGGTTGGAAACCTGCCCCACAAGCAGTTTCCAACCTGATTCGATCCGAATAGATCGGACGACGTTGTCGGGCTAGAAAGTCGGACGTGCATCCGGGTACGATGGAACCGTCCCATTTACCCGTTCGACCGCCCCATGCCGCTCCCTTCGCACCCACTGACGACCGACATTCGCGGGCAGCTCGTGTTCCTGGGCACGGGCACGTCGGTCGGCGTGCCAATTCCCGGCTGCGATTGCTCGACGTGTCGCAGCGGCGACGACCGTAACCAACGGACGCGGTGCGGGCTCGCCGTCGGGCTGGCGTGCGGGAACCTATTGGTCGATACGCCGACCGACCTGCGGAGCCAATTGCTGCGGGAACAGATCGGCCTGGTTCACGCGGTTCTGTATACGCACGACCACGCCGATCACCTGTTCGGACTCGACGACTTGCGCGTGCTGTCGTTTTACCTGGGGGGTAAGCTGCCGCTCTATTGCGAAGAGCAGGTCGAGCAGCGCATTCGCCGATCGTTCGACTACGCATTCAACGACGACGCCGAATCGCTCCACGAGGGGGCGATTCCCCAGTTGAGCTTCGTGCGGATCACGACCGCGCCGTTCGAGCTTTTGGGCACTCGCGTTGTGCCGATCCGATTGAAACACGGCCGGTTCGACGTGTTGGGATTCCGCTTCGGCAATGTGGCCTACTGCACCGATACCAATCAGATTCCCGACGAAAGCTGGCCGCTTTTGGAGGGTCTCGATGTCCTGGTTCTCGACGCGTTGCGGCGCAAGCCGCACCCGACCCACCTCAGCCTGGATGAGGCCATCGCCGTCGCCCGACGGCTGCGCCCGCGGCGAACGCTGTTTACCCACATGTCGCACGACCTGGAGCATGCGGCGACGAACGCGGCACTGCCCGCGACGATGGAATTGGCGTATGACGGGCTCAAAGTGCCGTTGACGTAGCGCGGCCTTGCCGCCTTTGGCGACTGGCGCGAGCCGGTCCTGCTACGGCGCCAACCGGAAGCGTAAGCATCGACTGAAACCACTGGCCACGAATGTGCCCGTCGATTAGCTTGGATGAGAGGGAGCCGACGTCCGTCGAATCCGTTCCTTTGGCTATCCACCGATGCCAGTCCTGTTCAATTGCCAACAATGCCACCAGCCGATCCGCGCCTCGCGGCGAAAGGGGGGCACCGCGGTGTCGTGTCCGCAGTGCGGCCTGCCGAACATCGTGCCGACCGTGCCGATGGGTGAATCGGCCGCGGCGCCGACAAAGGCGGAGGGAGGGTTCGTCGCCGGCGCGAGCCGCTTTGATGATATCCCCGATCTGATCGCCCCCCCGGTGGCCGCCGTGCCGGCGCCGCCGAGCATGTTCGCGGCCCCGCTCTCGCCACCTTTGCCGGGCGAAGCGCCGCCGTTGCCGCCCGTGAACCTGCGCCGGGGGATCGGGACGTCGCCGGCGTCCGGACGCAGCGAAGACGCATTGTTGGTTATCAGCCGCTCCGGCGTGTATGCCCTGGGCGCGCTGTTGCTGCTGGTGGCCTTGGTCTTCCTGCTTGCGGGCTACGTAATGGGGCGCGGCCGGGCAGCCACGGCGCGTACCGACCCGATGACGAGTGAGTCGAGCGGGAACCCGGTCGTGGTCGAGGGGAACATTTCCTACGTGGCCTCGCCCGGCCAAATCAAGCCCGACGCCGACGCCGTGGTGATCGCCTTGCCTTTCGACAGCCGCCCAAAAGAGAAATTGGCCAGCCGCGGCCTGCGGTCGACCGACACAGGCGACATCGACGCCACGCCCGCCGCCGCGGCCTTGCATGCGCTGGGGGGCGCGTGCGCGCGTGCGGGCGAGGAGGGTGCGTTTCCCTTGGTCGTGCCGCGCTCCGGTAAGTACTACTTGCTGGTGATCTCGAAACACGCCAAGCGCGAAGCGGGGCGGAGCATCGAGTTCGACGACCTCCGCGCCATGAGCGAGTACTTCGAGCGGCCCGCCGATCTGATCGGATCGTACCGTTACGACTGGTCGGTCCGCGAATGGGCGGGCGCGCCGCCGCGCTTCACGCACGAGTTCTGAACGAGATCCAACTTATCGCGCCGTCTCCGCCAATTGCGGCGTGTCGAGCGCCGCTTCGACGTTCGAAGGCTCGCGGGTGGGCACTTCCATGCAGTCGAGCGCCGTGAGCCGGCCGGTTCCGTTCCAGAGCGTGCCGTGGCACTCGACGACGTGCTCGGCGTACTCGGCGTTGTTTTCCATCAACAGCTTGTGCAGCTTGCGGAGGTTAAAGTGCGGCACGGCAGGGTAGAGATGGTGGGTCAAATGGATGTCCTGCCCATAGATGAACATCGCCCAGCGCGCCACCGGGTGTGGGAAGATGACCCGGCTGTTAGTGAGTTTGCCATCGTCGGCGTTGGCGTGCTGGTAGAGGTCGCGCAACAGCATGTAGTAAGGGAAGCTGGTGAACATCGGCAGTATCCAAAGGAGCCACACATAGACTCCCCATTCGAGGCCGGTGGCGTACCGAGCCCAGGCCACCACGCATTCCAAGAGCGTGATCCAACTCAACCGCATGACGCTGGTCACCTTGCTCGAAACCACCGGGCGAAGCTGCGACCGGAAGAACCACTCTTCTGGCAACACGGCGATCACCACCGAAGCCGCGGCCACCAAGGCCAAGGGCGTCAGCAAGAGCGTCGTCCAGTTGCCGAACCAACTCAAGTAACCCATCACGGCGACCATGGGCGCCAGGTAGGCAATGCCCAGGACGCTCGTGATCCGTAACTTACCGATCCGCCCACGCTGGCCGTCGGCGAGGGGATCTTGGTACGGGTTGACGCTGTTGCCCAGGGTGGTGATGTAGACATTGTCCAACATGTAGCGCAACAACGTCGAGGGCCAGAAGATGCGGCCGAAGAAATTTCGCGCGAACTCGGTTCGCGTCATGGGGAAGCGGTCCATCATCCGCGTCTTGCCCATGTTCAAGAGCTCAGGATCCCGTTCCCAGTCGTTGGTGTATTCGTGATGGCCCAGATGGATCAGGCGGTATTGGGCCGTCGTCGAAAACAGGGGGAACATGCAGAACCAGTCGGAAACCAGCTCGTTCCAAAGCCGGTTCTTGAGCAGGATGTAGTGCGCTCCCTCGTGCGTCAACCCGGCGAAACGATGTTGCACGGCGCCGATCAGCATCACGGCCAGCGCCACGAGAGGAACGTTCCAAGCCCAAGACAGGCCCCATGTTCCGCGAAGCTCGCAAAAGGCGATCGTTGGCACGATGATGGCCGCCAACGTCAGGTAGTCGGCCGACAGGTACAAAAGGTTGGTATGGTTGTCGATCTGCCGCAATGGTTGAATCAGCGCATTCAGATCGCGGCCGTTCAGCGTTTTTCCCAGTTGTTTCGCTCGCATGGACGGTGCTCACTCGACCTGCCTGGCGCGCCCATGGGCGGTGCCGGCTGTTGGTGTCGTTGGCGTCAAACACAACGCCCTTATCGCATCATACCCATTCGACGTATAACCGCAAGTCAAGCGCAAACATCCCATTCTTCCTGGTTTTTCGCCGTTTTGAACCGGCACCGTTTCATTCAAATCGGGTAAAACGGCGAGGTCGCGTGAGGCGCACCGGGGGCGTCGCTGCCATCGGACATTCCGGCAAGGAGTCACGCAACTTCGCAGTATGGCGACACGGCAATGCGAGGACGCGGTGCCTTCAAGCGGGGTCATTATGCAAAAAAACCCGCCAAACCGCGGGGTCGCGGAGTGGCGGGAGTCGTTTGCTCTAGGCCCGGCACGTGTTAGAACGTGTCGAGGATGAATTGGTGGCCGTAATGGTAACGGCGGTTTTGCGGATATTCGTTGTGCCAGTTCTTATTGTAGACCGGAATCCGCATCTCCGGGGGATAGCGGTAGTACAGGCTTTCGGCGCTGCGATAATAATCGGAGCTCCAGAAATTCTGCGGATAGTAGACGTAGGGATAATGATAGAAGCGCTGCCAGTCCTGCGAGTTGTAGCTGCGGCCCCATTGGCGGCCGAAGGCCTGCTGGGCCTGCGCGGAATTGGCCGACATGGCGGCCGCGAGCGCCAAGGCGCAGCAGCACGCCAGCGTGATCCGGCGAAACATGGATTGTCCCCCCTGGAGAGCGAAGGCGAGGTTTGGGTGCGGATTTACGGGCATCCGGGTGTGTAGTAACTCCATCGGCACGGCGACTGCCGGGCGTTGAGGGATTATCCCGCAGAGCCGGTAAATACGTTAGGTAGGGAGCTTCCCTTCGGCCAGTTCCCGGTCCCATTCGTCCATCAGCGGCCAGTCGATGGCACACGTGCCGAAATCGGCCATGTGCAGGTAGCTTTCCAGGCGGGTAATCGTGCGGTCCAGAAGGGCATCGTCTTTGCGGAAGATCGGCCCATGGCTTGGGAGCAGCCATTCGACGTTGCTGGCCCGGATGCGCCGCAACGACTTGATGAAGGCCCGAATGTCGCTGCCGTGGTGCGCGTCGATCGCGCCGACGCAGCCGTCGCGGTAGATATTGTCGCCGCTGAACAGCAGTTTGCCTAGCCTGAACGATAGTTGGCTGTCGGTATGGCCCGGCGTGTGCCAGACCTCCAGCTCGAGGCTGCCGATCTTAATGCGGTCGCCTTCGTCGACGAAGCTGTCGATCTTGACCGGTGGCATTTCAAGGTGGATGTTCTGGGCGGTCACCTCGGCGAAGGTCTTGAGCCGGTCGCCGGCCGCCAGCGACTCGGCTGCCAGGGGGTGGCCGGTGACGGTTGCCTTCAAGAGCTGCTTGATCTTCGCCAACCCCTGGATGTGGTCGACGTCGGCGTGCGTGGCAATGACCGTCTTGCAGTTCGACAATGGAAAGTCGAGCTGCCGAATCATCTCGATGATCTCTTCGACGGTTTCTTCGAAACCGATGTCGATCAGCAGCCATTCCGTGCCGTCGAACAGCAGATAGACGTTGCAGCCGATCCGTTCGCCCGCCTGGTAATTGATTTCGATCACGTGAGGGAACACCGGCTTCCGCTGAATCATAGTTGGGTCCTGCGGTTGTTACATTCCATGGGGCTTCTTTCGCGCACCCGTCCGCCGAAAGCCCGTCCTGACGTGATCCGGTCCGGCAAAGCCCGATTCTAAACGATGGCCCGCTGAAAGGCTAGGATGCCACGATCGCGGCCAGCCCTTCGCGGTACGACGGGTATCGCAATTGAATCGCCAGCTCGTCGAGCATCCGCAAATTGCTGATCCGCTTGTCGGCCGTGGCCCGCTCGGCCGCCGGCGATTTGGCCGGGGCTTCGACAAAACGAGGTGGCGGCGCGCCGACCAGGCGGGCGAGCTCTGCGTAGTAATCTTCCCGCACGCCTGGATTGCCGTCCGCCACCAAGTAGGTTCGTGGCAAGACCATGGGCCGCTCGGCGGCGGCCAATACTGCTTGGGCAGCATCGTCGACGTGGATCAGGTTCAGGTAACCGTTGCGCGGGGCCGCGATCGGCTCGGCGGCCATCAGGGCCGCCCGCCGCGGAATCCGCCCGGGACCGTAGATGCCGGCAAAGCGCAGAATCACCGATCTCTCGGCCAACGGATGACCCAAGAGGATCTGTTCCGCGGCCAGGCAGGCCCGGCCGCCCGGCCGCGTGGGTCGGCAGGGCGTCGTTTCATCGACCCACTCCCCCTCGCTGTCGCCGTAGACGCCAGTGGAGCTGATGTAGATGAATCGCCCGGTCGGTTCGGCCAACGCGGCCAACGCGTTGCGCAGGCCTTCGGCATGAACCTGTTCGATCGTCTTCATCGACGGGCGGTCGAACCCCACCGCGTACAGCACAGTCTCGGCCGCCGGCCAGCCGCCGAGCGTGGCAGGCTCGGTCACGTCGGCCACAAGCGGACGGTAGCCCACGGCCGCCAGCGACGTGGCCCGCTCGGATGAACGAGTGACGACGAAAACCTCATCGCCCGCGTCGAGCCAGCGCCGCGCCACGCGCGATCCCAGATACCCGCAGCCGACGATGAGTCGTGCCATGTCAGTCGTCCAGCGCCAGCGGCCGCGCGTCGCCCCGCGTGTTCGATTCGAGGTACGCGGCCAGCATGATCTGCGCCGCCAGCATGTCGCGCCGCTCTTTGCGTCGCTTCTTCGTGAGCCGCGCCGCGCCCAGGAACTGGTCGGCCTCGCTGGTGGTGAACCGTTCGTCGAAGAACGTCACTGGCAGGCCTGTCGCCTCGACCAACCACTGGCCGAAGTCGCGGGCTTCAATCGACTTTTGGCTTTCGCGGCCATCCAGGTGTACCGGCAGGCCGACCACGAACCCCGCAATTCGTTCCTCGGCCGCCAACTGTTGGAAGAAGCGAAGATCGGCTTCCCGATCGCCGCGGCGATAAATCGCGTGCGGGCTGGCCAGCGTCCGCCGCGCGTCGGTCAGGGCGATGCCCACGCGCACCGTTCCAAAGTCGATGCCGGCCAACCTGCCGGGCGGGGTTTCGAAGCTCAACGTCATCGGTGCGGGAACCTCCTTATCGAGATCGTCCGGCTTTCCGAAGACTCATGGAAAGCCCGGATTGCGTCCGTTGGGTGGCACAAGCTCGCGTCGGGAGGGGCAACCGCGCAGCGGGTCTCCTGGCCCACCATCCTCTCGGCTACGCGAATGCCGGACGATCTCGATATCCATTGTGGGCGGAAGTCGCCCCATTGCAAGGGAATGATGAGGGGGCTGTTGAATTCCAGGCCGACCTTGTGCGACAATGGCCTCATGCCTCCAAGCTTCGCCGGTCTCCGGCGAATACCTCGTCAAAGTCCCTCGAAAACCCATATGACGGAGATACGTATGAATTTCAACCGAATCGGGCTAGCCCTGGTAATCGTGAGTTGCAGTTTCCTACCGACCGTGACGGAGGCCGACGACGCCAAGCCCGTCGTGGCGGTCTTCAAGCTCAAAGGCGCCCTGCACGAAACTCCCTCCGAGGCGGGCTTTTCGCTTAGCATGCAGCACCCCTTGGCGCTGAAGGACCTGGTGGCCAAGCTGCAAAAAGCCCGTGACGACAAGGCGGTGAAGGCCGTGGTCATCACCCTCGATGGCATGGCGCTGGCTGTTCCCCAGATCGAAGAGTTGCGGCAGGTCATGGCCGAGGTGCGTGCCGGCGGCAAGCAGATCTACGCCTACGCCGACGGTCTTTCGATGCACGACTACGGGCTGCTCTCGGGCGCCACGCGGATTTCAGTCGTGCCGACCGGCGATCTCTGGTTGACCGGCATGTACGGCGAATCGCCCTACCTGCTCGGCCTGTTCCAGAAGCTGGGCGTCCAGCCCGACTTCCTGACCTGCGGCAAGTACAAGAGCGCCGCCGAGATGTTCATGCGCGATGGTCCCAGCCCCGAAGCCGACGACATGCAAAACTGGTTGATCGACGGGATCTTCGAGACGCAAATCAAGCTGATCGCCTCCGGGCGGGGCGTCGATGAGAAAAAGGTCCGCGACTGGATCGACGGCGGGCCCTACACGGCCGCCAAGGCGAAGGAGTTGGGCCTGATCGACGCCGTCGAGCACCGCCAGGACTTCGAGGCCGCCGTCCGCGAGCATTGCGGCGCCGACGTCAGGTTCAACGCCAAATATGGTGAGAAGACCCAACCCAAGCTCGACTTGTCCAACCCGCTGGCCGCGTTCAGCCTTTGGGGCGAGCTCTTGAGCGGACCGAAGAAGAAGGTCTACAAGGACTCGGTGGCCATCGTCTATGTCGACGGGGCGATCGAGCTCGGTGACCCTGAAGTCAGCCCGCTGGGCATGGCCAGCGGCGGCACGGCCGCCAGCACTCCCGTTCGCAAGGCGCTCGACAAGGCCGCGGCCGACGACACGATCAAGGCCGTCGTGCTGCGCGTCAATTCACCCGGCGGTTCGGCCACGGCAAGCGAAATCATCCTCGACGCCACTCGGCGGGTAAAGGCCAAGAAGCCGCTGGTGGTCTCGATGGGCGACGTGGCCGGCAGCGGCGGCTATTACGTGGCCTGCGGCGCCGATACGATCTTCGCCGACGAAGCGACCATCACCGGCTCGATCGGCGTGGTCGGCGGCAAGCTGGCCACCGGCGGCGCCTGGCAGAAGCTCGGCATCAACTGGAAAAGCCACGAGCGCGGCGCCCACGCCGCGATGTTGAGCTCCGCTCAGCCGTTCACCGCCGAGCAGCGCAAACACATGCAGGCCTGGATGGACGAAATCTACGACGTGTTCAAGGGTCATGTCGTCGCCATCCGCGGCGAGCGGCTGACCAAGCCGATCGACGACGTGGCGGGCGGGCGCGTCTACACCGGCCGGCAGGCGCTCGAGTTGGGCCTGGTCGACAAGATCGGCACGCTCGACGACGCGGTCAAGTTCGCCGCGGCCGAGGCCAAGCTCGTAAAATTCGACCTGCGCGTCGTGCCCGAACCAAAGAACTTTCTGGAGCTCATCCTGGAGCAGGCGGCCGGCGATACGGACGACGGGCAATCCGTCTCACTAGGCGCGCGGTCGTTGGCGGGCCGTTCATCGCTTATCGAGGCGGCCATTCCCCACATTGAAAAACTCGATCCCCAGCGGCTGCGGGCCGTGCTGGTCGCGCTCAAGCAACTGCAGACGCTCGACAAGGAAGGAGTCGTCTTGATGATGCCGGAGTTGCTGATCAGCCAGTAGGGCGGAGGGGGCGGCGGCGGAGGTGAGGGGATGAGGGGATGAGGAGGCTGGTGAGAGCCTTGGCGATGCCCCGGACCATCCCCGTTCCTCCTATCTTCATCCTTCTGCCTTCATCCCCATATCTCCTCTTCATCCCCATATCCCCCTTTACGAAACCGTAGCTATTCGAGCAAATTTCGCGTCTTGACGAACGTTTGAATCGGCCGTATACTGTTTTTGATGAGTCAAAAACATTTTTGCTGGTATCAAAACTACGGGCTCTGCCTGCTCCTAGCTTGTGTCGCCGGTTGCGGGGGCGCGGCCAATGGCGCGGCGAAATCGAATACCCACATCGGCGGGACCGCTGACGTTGCAACCTCTTCGGTCAAGCACCAATACGCGGGCGATTACCCCATGTCGGCCGCGGCAACCACGGGCATGGTTGCCGATTTAGTCGCTCGCGTCGGCGGCAGGCATGTCGTAGTGACGCAACTGATGGGTGCGGGCGTCGACCCACACCTTTACAAAGCGTCGACCGGAGACATGGCCAAACTGAACCGGGCGGAGGCGATCTTCTATTCGGGCCTGCACCTCGAAGGCAAAATGGGCGACACTCTGGCCCGCCTCGCGCGCAAGAAGCCCACCGTGGCGGTCGCCGAGTCGATCAGCCAAGGGCGGCTGGTCACGGTGGCCGCCGATCGGTTCGATCCCCATGTCTGGTTCGACGTGGCGCTCTGGAGCGAGGCGCTGACCGTCGTCGAGAATACCCTCGCCGAGTTCGACCACGTTCATGGTGAGGAGTACCACGCCGCCGCGGCGAAGTACCGCCTCGAGCTGATCGAACTCGACGAATACTGCCGCCGCGAGCTGGCGACGATCCCCGCCGAGCGGCGCGTGCTGGTGACCGCCCACGACGCCTTCCACTATTTCGGCCGGGCCTACGATCTGGAGGTCAAGGCGATCCAAGGGGTGAGCACGCAAAGTGAGGCGGGATTGAAGGAAATCAACGAGTTGGTGGCATTCATCGCGCGCCGCGGAATCAAGGCCGTATTCGTCGAGAGCAGTGTTAGCGAGCGCAACGTGCTGGCCCTGGTCGAGGGTTGCCGCGCGCGGGGGCACCAGGTGGTCGTCGGGGGCGAATTGTTCTCCGATGCGATGGGAAAGCCCGGCACGCCGGAAGGCACCTATGTGGGTATGGTGCGCCACAACGTCGATTTGATCGTCAAGGCGCTGAAATGAAAAACGGCGGGACTGTGGCCGGAGGGCGATATCGATGATCCGGCCGTCGTCAACTCTTGCGTCCGAGCCGGAGTCCGCCGCCGAACCTAGGGCGACGGAAACCGTGCCCGCAAATCTGCCGGCAGTCCTCGACGTCCACAATGTCACGGTGGCGTACCACCGCAAGCCGGTGCTTTGGGACATTGATCTGACGCTCCAGCAGCCGAGCCTGGTGGGCATCATCGGGCCCAACGGCGCCGGCAAGAGCACGCTGGTCAAGGCGATCCTGGGGCTGGTGCCGCTGGTGAGCGGGCGCGTGACGATCTTCGGCCGGCCGTGCCAACAACAGCGCAAGTTGATCGGCTACGTGCCGCAACGCGAAAGCGTCGATTGGGATTTCCCCGTCAACGTGCTCGACGTCGTGCTGATGGGAACCTACGGTGGCCTCGGTTGGTTTCGCCGTCCGCGCCGGCCCCAGCGCGATTGGGCACTGGAGTGCCTGGGGCGTGTGGGGTTGGCCGACCTCGCCGGACGGCAGATCGGCCAGCTCTCCGGCGGCCAGCAGCAACGGACGTTTCTGGCCCGGGCCTTGGCTCAGCGCGCGGACATTTACTTCATGGACGAGCCGATGGCCGGGGTCGACGCGGCCACCGAGCGGGTCGTGTTCTCGTTGCTCCGCGAGTTGCGCCAACAGGGCAAGACCGTGCTCGTCGTCCACCACGATCTGCGGACCGTCGCCGAGTACTTCGAGCAGGTCATGATGCTCAACATGCGACTGGTCGCGGCCGGCCCAACCGCGACGACGTTCACGCACGTAAATCTGGTCAAGACCTACGGCGGCCGGCTCGGCATTCTCGACGACGCGGCCGAGGCCCTGGCCGCCCGA
>DATLQY010000417.1:0-5242 GCA_035534975.1 Pirellulales bacterium | reverse complement strand
GAAAGGGCCGTCGGTGACCGAGACCTTGCCACCGGCGCTCTTGTGCATACGTACGCCCGTCGTGCCAAAGTGCACGCCCTCGGTTGCGATCAGCCACCCTTCCTTCATGCTCTCTTCGATGAGCTTGCCCATGGTTGCCATTTCGGCCTCCGTCGGCGGACGGTCATTGGGTTCGTGCGTGAAAATGCTGATGAAGCGCATGTCTATCCTCCTGGGCTTAAGTTGGCCTACAACCCTATTGTCGAATGGTGGGGCCGCGAATCGACACGACGCGGAAAGTTTTTTCGCTCCGCCTTTGAACTCCGCAACTTGTGGTTCGACAAGCCGATATACCAATTATTGCGGCGATCCGCCAAAAGCAACGGGCTGCTGTTGTTGCTGGGAGCGGCGTCGCGCGTAGTGACGATTCCCTTGATCATCACCATGTTCGTCGCGTACTCGACGCAACACATCGACGAGCTCCGCACGCTTTGGACAATCAAGGAGAGCGACGGCCCAGGATTGGCGGACTCCGGCGGCGGCCGCCGCGGCCTTGCCAGGCGTGACCCGCGGGCCGTTGAGCTTCAGCCCGCGGAAGAATGCCGCTTCAGTTCGGCCACTTGAGCTTTCAATCGGGCGTTCTCAGCCTCCGCCGCCTCGGCCCGCTGGGCCTCTCCTTCCACCGGGGTAAACACGAGCCGCCCCTGCGGGTCATAGAAACGTGGAAAGACGCCTTGGACCCCCTTGTGCCACCCGGTCCACATGCCCATCCACAGCTCAAATCGCTCGCACCGCAACCAGCCGCGCTCGTCCGCGACGATCGCCTCGTAACGACCATGACGGCCAAGCCGCCAGCCCTCGAATGTCTCCGTCGCCGGGTCGTAGCAGAAGTACTCCGGCGTACGGAACGTCCGTTCGTAGAGATCCTTCTTGAAGGTGCGATCCACGACGGCAGTCGAGGGCGACAACAGCTCGACGATCACATCGGGGTAGCGACCATCTTCATCCCAGACTGCCCAATAGTCTCGACGTCGGCGGCCATCCACTTCGTCGACATAGAAGAAATCGGGGCCGCGGTAGTCGCGATTACGCGCCTGCGTTTGGCTGAAATAAAAGAACATGTTGCCGCCGACGAAGTAGTTCGTCCGGTCGCGAAGGTGGAAATGGATCGAATCCATCAAGAGCGAGATCGCCGCCAGGTGCCAGAGAGTTTCCAAGGGCTCACCGTCCGATTCGATCAACTCGACGTTGGGGAGCGGAATTTCCGTTACGGTTGCCATATGTCACAGCCCTCGCATACCGGCCCGGCGCGACACGAACCCGCGGCGCAAGTCAGGCCGCGAACTACCTCACTTGCGACTTTGGCTGGTGTTCTAACCGGTGAGATTTCTCATTGTTGACCGCTCAAATTATAACACGAACACCGCCGCGGCGACAATCGCGCCGCCTATCTACGCCTATCTACGGCGATCAGGCGGCCGGAACCGTCGCCCACGAGACACCGCTGTGGCAAGCGTGGATCCAGGAACGCCTCCCGATGCCCGCGGAGCCGAGCAAGAGCGAATGACCGCTGCATTCGGGACGGCGGGAATTGAACCCACGTCGAACCCACGTCCTTTTCTGACGCACACACCAGGCGCTCCACGGCTGGCTCGCATGTCGGTCCCACGAAATGTCGTCGGTTTTCACGATCGATCGTGGATGTCGTGGCATTGCCAATGCAAACACGAAAGTGGTTTCCGGCCGCCGTATGTCCTGAAAGCCCGCGAGCGCACGCAATTGCGAACTCGCCGGCGAGATCGTCCGCGAACGGCACGGTCTTCGCCTCTACCCCAGTGCGGGAAAGCAACCGAACCTCAAGAAGCGAAGGAAGCACGCATGGCGACCTGGCGCAGGGGCTGCCAGGTTGAGCGAGAAGGGAGCAAGCAATGGCCACCTCAATGCAAGATACTGTCCACGAAGGCGCTGAGTCCCGTCAATCAGAGAGGAAAGTGTAATTATGTCGGCACCAGTCATCATCGTTACCGGGGTGAGCCGAGGCATCGGCCGCGCCGTCGCGGAGGAGTTGAAGTCCCGCGGCGCCCTCGTCATCGGCGCCGCGCGGAATGTAGCAGATGTGCCCGCACACGCGAGCCTGCTTGCCGTCGCGGCGGATGTGACCCAGGAATCGGGACGGCGGGCCCTCATCGAGGCGGCGCTAGAGCGGCACGGCCGCATCGACGGTCTGGTCAATAACGCGGGTGCGGCTTTTCGCCGCCCCGCGCTTGAAACGGCGGTGGACGACATCCGCCAGACGCTGGAGGTCAATTTGTTGGCCGCGTTTGCCTTGTGCTGCGCGGCCCATCCCCACATCACCGGCCAACTCCTGGCAGTAGACGGTGGCTACCTAGCGCAGGGCATGCCTGGTTGAGTCGGTTGTCGTTGTTCGCCAAAAAGAAAGGGAGTCCGTAGGTCTGTTTGATATCGAAAGGAACATGATTATGAGCATTGAACATGTCCAAAACCTGGTGATCGGGAGTGGGGTGGCGGGCAAACTTATCGGCTGGACGCTGGCGAGCCAGGGCCAAAAGTCCGTTGTCGTCGAACGCGCGATGGTCGGCGGGTCGTGCCCGAACGTGGCCTGCCTGCCGAGCAAGAACGTCATTCACAGTGCCAAGGCCGTCTCGCTCGTTCAACCCGCGCGTGGTCTGGGCGTTGTGACCGGAAGCGTTCGTGTCGATATGGCCGCCGTCGCGCGGCGCAAGTGGAAAATGGTCAACGAGCTTGTGGAGGTTCATTTAGCCAAATTCAAGGCCAGCGGCGCGGAACTGGTTATGGGTGAAGCGCGGTTCACGCAGCCGAAAACGGTTGAGGTGGCGCTGAACGCCGGTGGGACGCGGCTGCTTCAGGGCGATCGTGTCTTTATCAATGTAGGCACTCGGGCGCGGATCCCCAGCGCTGCGGGGCTTGCCGAAGCCCGGCCGATGACGCACGTCGAAGCCTTGAACCTGGAGCGCCTTCCCGAGCACCTCGTTGTCCTTGGCGGAGGCTACGTCGGCCTGGAATTCGCCCAGGCCATGCGACGCTTTGGTAGCCGCGTCACGATTATCCAGCACGGCTCGCGACTGCTCGACAAGGAAGATATCGACGTTTCGGACGGTCTATTGGAGTTGATGACCGACGAGGGCATCGAAGTCTTGTTGAACGCCGAAGTGCTGAACGTCACAGGACGTTCCGGGGAGAGCGTCACACTTCAGGCGCGTTCTGGCACCGGACAGCGAACGCTGGAAGCTTCCGACATTCTCGTGGCGGCCGGCCGGACGCCCAACACGGATCGACTCAATCTCGACCGGGCAGGCGTCGAAGTCGATTCGCGTGGCTACATCCGCGTCGACGATCGGCTGCGGACGACGGCGCCCGACGTTTGGGCCACCGGCGAGTCGGCGGGAAGCCCGCACTTCACCCACGTTGGCGAGGACGACTTCCGCATCGTGCTCGACCATCTTCATGGCGGCAATCGAACGACGCGCGGCCGAGTTATTCCGTATCTGCTCTTCACCGATCCCGAGTTGGCTCACGTCGGTTTAAGCGAAACGGAAGCGAAAGCCCAGGGGGTGCGCTATCGAATTGTCAAGATGCCGATGGCGATGGTTTTCCGGGCGCAGACGCTTTCCGAGACTCGCGGGTTCGTGAAGGCGCTCATCGGCGACGACGACCGCATTTTCGGATTCACCGCATTCGGGGCCGAGGCAAGCGAAATGATGGCTGTCGTCCAGACCGCGATGCTTGGGCGCCTGCCATTTACCGCGTTGCGTGACGCGATCTTCACGCATCCCACTTCCGCCGAGGGACTCATCGGCCTGTTTTTGAATCCTCCCGCGGTGCCCGCCGGGGAATGAACTGTTTCGCCGTCCTTCAGAGTGGCTAAGGAGATAGCATCATGCTTGGACCTAAACGGATTTCCGCAACTGCGATTGTCGCGATCCTAGTCGCGATCGCCGGATTATCTTGCCTACTGACCCGAGCGGCTGCACCGGCTTCCGCCGAGACTCCCGACGCTCCGGCGACGTTGGTCGAATTCACCACCGACGGCAAAGTCAAGCAGCCCGTCGGCTATCGCAAATGGATGTACATCGGCACGCCCCTGACCCCCAACGACCTGAACGGCGGCGAGGCCCCATTCCCTGAGTTCCATGCCGTCTACATAGACCCAGAGAGCTTCGCCCACTACGAGAAGACCGGCCAGTTCCGTGACGGCACCGTCATGGTCAAAGAACTTCTCTCCGTCGGGACGAAGGAAGCGACCAGCGGCATGGGCTATTTCATGGGCGAGTTCACGGGCCTGGAGATCTCAATCAAGGACTCCAAGCGCTTCAAGGATGAGCCCGGCAACTGGGCGTACTTCAGCTTCGGTCACACGTATCCGCTCAAAAAGGAGAGTGCGAAGAACGCTGTCGCCTCGTGCAACCAATGCCATCAGGACAACGCCAAGACGAACTGGGTCTTCAGCCAGTATTACCCGGTCCTGCGCGCGGCGGCCCCGCGGTCGAAGTGATGCTGAGCCGGGCGCGCCGCGGGCCGACGCGTTCCGGACGAGGCGTCATCCATGATTCAAAAGGAGACACACACATGGACATCACAATCATCCGCCATCGGAAGACGATCGGTGGCCTGGCCGTAGCGGGACTCCTTGCGGGGATGGTCGCCGTCGGTTTCACGCAACCGTCACCCGCTGATGACCCGCCGGCCACCAAGGCCGGCGACTTCTCGCCGTACGTCACCGAGGACGGCGGGATTTCACTTCCGGCCGATTTCCGTGAGAAGTTCCTGCACCTGGGCACCTGGGCCGTGGCCACGAAGCCGGGCAAACCGGTCGATGAACTGCACGGCGTCTACGCGCGGCCGGAGGACGTCCAGGCATACCGCCGGGACGGCAAGTTCCCGGACGGCGCGGTGCTGGTCAAGAACGTCACCCGTGTTGGCTCGGAAAAGCTCACGGCCGGACACGCCACCTGGGCCACGGGCGGCAAGATCTGGTTCGTGATGATTAAGGATGCCAAGGGGCGGTTCTCGAAAAACGACCTGTGGGGCGACGGCTGGGGCTGGGCCCTATTCGAGGCGAAGGACCCGAAGCGGAACGTGGCGACCGACTACAAGAGCGACTGCAAGGTGTGCCACCTGCCCGCCAAGAAGGACGACTGGGTGTACGTCCGGGGATATGCGCTTCTGGCGAAAGCTAAGTCGCCCAAATGATTCGGTATCAACGAATAAAGGAGAATAAACC
>DATLQY010000416.1:0-6933 GCA_035534975.1 Pirellulales bacterium | reverse complement strand
AGGCGCCCAGTTCTTTGCTAAAACGCGACGATTTCAGCGATTATGGCGCGTTTTGGCACTTTTTTGAGCGAAAACGGCGCGCCGGATTGGCGGGTTGCCGCGCCGCGGCTCCTTTCGTTGCTGCGCGTCGAGAAGGACGTTTCGTTTCACCGCGGCTGCGCCGCGTGGCGCGCTTTTTTGCCGGTAATCTCATGCCGCCGTAGCGTGCCGAAAAGGTCCACGTCCGGAATTCTCACGAGTTCCGCTACGGTTTTCAGCGCCCACGGTTGGTTGAGAACGGCGTCGCGGAGCGGCCGAGGGATCGTTCCCGCTCCAGCCGGCCCGTTGGACGCGTGCCCCGAACGAAGAACATCAACGGCCCGCGAGCGGCAATACCTCATTGTCGGACGAGAGGTCCGTGTCGTGCCAGTCGCCACGGAGCCAATCGACCAGCAACCCCAGTTCACGCGAATTGAGCAGGGCATGCCCGCCGTGGGAGAACGAGGGCATGCGGTCGTTGCGCTCCGGTCCGTAGAACCGCTCGTCCCGCGGGTTGGCGATCATGCCCAGAAGCCAGTCGTGAGAACCGTAACCGGTCAGGTCGGGAGCTGAGCCCAACTCGCCCTGATCGTGGAACTTGTGGCAGTCGGTGCAGCCCAACTCCCCAGTCAGGAGCGCCGCGCCGGTGCTGATCGTCTCGGCTTCGCGGCGATCGGCCCCGCGCCGCGCGGGCAGCGCCGCCTCGGCCGCCAGCGCGCCGGCCACGCGGCGCACCTGGGCGCGCAACTCGCCGGCCTCATCTCCGTCGGCGTCGGCGTCGGCGAACAACCCCTGCACATGCGATACCATGTCGCCGTCGGCGAACTTCGTGTGGCCGAAGTAGTTCGGTCCGCCGACCGCCACCGGGTCGAGCATGCCCGCAATCCAATCGAACGTGGCAAACCCGTACAAGTTAGGCGCCGACGGTTCGGCGGCCACAATCCCCTTGCCGTCAGCGTCGGCGTGCGAATGGCAACTCGCGCAGTGCTGAGCGAACAAGAGCGGTCCTTGAACCTGCGGATCGTCGCGGAGCAAAGCCGCGGCCCCGTCGGGTGGGATTTGGCCGCGATCAGCCAGTAGCCGCGCACGTCGTGTCCACCCGACGGCCTCGTCTTGCCCCGCCAGGTACTTGGGATCGTGCCAGTCGCGTGCATACGAGATCCAAGTGAGCCAGCCCCAAGCACCCAAGCCCGCCACCACGACGAACACCCGCGCCACGACGCCCAGCTTTGCCGAAAAGATGCGGTCGAACAATGGAATCGCAAGGAAGAAAGACAACACCGCCAGAGGCAGAACCAGCGTAGCGACGAATTCCCAATCGCCGGTGAAGTAACGGCGCAGTTCGAACAGGCAGCGGAAGTACCATTCCGGCCGCGGCTGAATCGTCAAATTCGGATCGGCCGGCGCTTCCAGCGGAGCTCCGAAGCGCCAGGCCAGCGTCGCCAGCGCGGTCACCACCACAGCCAGCACGGTCGCGTTGCGTGCCGATTGGTACGGCCAATACGGCCGGGCTCGGCCGGTCTCGGCCCAGTGTGCCGCGGCCAGCCCGTGCCGATGGATCTGGTGCAGATGTACCGACAGCAGCACAATCCCCAATAGCGGTAACAGGGCCACATGCAGAAAGTAGAGGTGCGTCAACGTCAAGTGGCCGACCTCATCTCCGCCCAACAGCAACCGCCGCAAGGCCGGTCCGACGACGGGAGTCGAACCCAAGATGTTCGCCTCGACCTCGATTTGTGCCGTTCCTTTCTGGCTGGCCGAAAGCGGATTGCCCGTCACCGCCCAGGCGATGACGAGCGGCATCAGCAGCAAGCCGGTGATCCAGATCAGCTCGCGCGGCGGTCGAAACGCGCCCGATAGCAGAACGCGCACCACATGGACCACGAACAGCACGATCAGGGCGTTCGACGCGAAGTAGTGCAACCCGCGGACGAACGCACCCGAGGGTGATTGCTCGATGTAATGAACGCTGGCCCAGGCGCTGGTGGTTGAGGGGCTGTAGGTCGTCATCAGCAAGAGCCCCGTGACCAATTGGATCACGAACACCCACAACAGGCAACTCGCGCTGGTGAACCACCAGCTCGGACCGTTGGGCAGGACGCGGCGGCGCAGCGGTAACAGCAAGGCCCGGTAGTCGGCGCGCGCGTCGAGCCAGTTGAGAAATTGGCCGATCATCATATCACCGGGGGGCTTACGCCACCCGCTCGCCTTGCGTGAGGTTATGCCTTGCTTACCTTACTGGTCAGCCCTTGCTCGAACTTTTCGTAGGTGACTTCCACCCACCAGTCGTCGTCGTCCGAGTCTCGAACCAGCCGGCAATCGAGTGTGTCCATGCCGCGCGGGGCATGGCTCTTGCGGCCGGGCTCAGCTAACGGCGCGCCGTCGAGGGCGAACTCCGCGCGGTGGCAGGGGCAGACGAAGTGGCCTCCCGGCTGCGACAGTTGAAGGGTGCAGCCGAGGTGCGGACAGACTGCGGTGAAGGCGGCGACACGCGGAGGCCGGCCGACGCCGTCGTCGGCCTCTTCGGATTGGCGAACCAGCCAGACACGGCCGACGACTTCCTCGGGATACAGCGTCCAGGCATCGCGACGACTGCTAACCACCGCGACTTGCAGCGGTCGGCCCGGCGAAAGATCACGCAATCGCGCCAGGCGCTGGACAATGGCCTTGCCGCGGCGTGGACGGAGCGCCTCAGCCAGGAAATGGCCGCCTGGCAACGTAATCACTGCGGCACTCGCCGCACCCAGCGCGCCAGAAATCCATTTGAGCATGGATCGCCGATGGAACATAGTGGCCTCGATTCAAGGATCGTTGGGGGGGGATCATGGGTCGTCGTCGGCCGGCACCAGCGCGGACCCTCGACGAGGTAGGCAGACAATAAGGTTGTTGCAAACTGCGTGCCGGTTGTTCCGCGGGGCGGGACTTCAAGCGGAACGTGGTGTTTTCCACGCCGCGTGCCAGGCGACAACGACGACACTCCGAAAAAAGCGTGACACCACAGCACACATGCGCGCAAATTGTCGCGCGCCGCACACTGACACAGCGCCTCGACGATCCGAATTTCGCGAAACGATCGCCTGTTTATTCGCGGCACGAAACTTGCGTGCCAGTTTCATTTGTTGCTACACCGGTTCTCAACCGCATTACCTCCCACCCCACCTGCCTGTTTTGAGGATTCGTCCCATGCAAGCCATCGCCTTCCTGGTGTTCATTTCATTGCCCCTCGCGGTGTTGCTCACGGCCAGCGTCCTTGGGCTGGTGTGCCTGCAAGAGGCGTTTGCTCCGTCAGCCGGCGCCGCCTCGGCACGCATGCCGGGCTTGCGCCTGCCGCTCTTGTCGGGTGAGGCGTTGCGCTCGTGGGCGACCGGGTGGGCGCGGCAGATTGCAGGCGACTTCGTCGCGCGGCCTCGCGGCCCTAGTACCGCAGTGGCCTTGGCCAGGGAACTCGAATCCGAAACGAGCCGGTTGATCGAACGGTCGCTGCCGGAGGCGGCCGCAGACCGCGATTCGCACTGTCGCGAATGCAGCAAGCAGCCGATCCGAGTGACGGCGCCGGAAGCGCTGGCGATGGTCGACGAGTTGCAACGCCATGCTTCATCGTCCGACCTGCGGCGGGTGTATGCTCGCGCACAGAACAACCTGCGTCAACAGTCGTTCGCCTCGCCTGCCATTTGCCCGCTGTTGGCGGACGACGAACGTTGCAGCGTATTTGCCGCTCGGCCGCTCTATTGCCGTAGCCATTGTGGCGCCGACTGTGTGATGGCTCCCGATTCACACAGCGAACAGCCGTCCGCCAGCCAGGTTGTCATGACGTTGGGCGAAGGCGTGAGCGACGGACTGACTCGGGCCTTGGAGGCGGCCCACCTCGATGGCCGCCCCTATGAGTTGAACCACGCGGTGGTGCAGGCGGTCGACGTCGCCAACGTCGCCGCTCGTTGGGCTCGCGGCGAGCAGGCTTTCGAGGCGTAGAAATCTTTCAGCGGTTTGGCACGCCGCCTGCAAAACAGTCAAGCGGTTCGTAGGTGCATCCAAACTCTCACCCAATGACCAGCGGAGGCGACCATGGCAACCGGTACAGTTCGAAATCGACTCACAAATGATCCATCACCCGATTGGCTTGCGAGCCATCGCGACCAGATCGGCTTTTCGCCCGAAGAGTGGAAGCGGTTCGCCGACGACGACCGGATCGCGCTGTCGGGCATTTCCGTATTGCTTACGGCGATCATCGCAATGGGAATGGTCGGCATGCTCGTGGTCGTCGCGATCCTGGCATTCGGCTAGCCTGAATAATCGGTGAGTGACGTTGGTGCGATCGCCACCCGTAGCGCATTCAGAACGGCCGCGACGTCGATCGTTCATAATTCCTAAGGCTAATCGCTCGACCCCTATTATGCCGTGCGCGGCTGTCAATGGCACGCCCCGATCCAAAACAGCGGCCTGGCCCCCGTCGATCGGAATTTGGCCAAGGCCGCCGTCGAAATGTGCTTCGACGAGCTTTCGTTCACCGCAGCCGAGGCACGAACCGCCCGGTTCGTCCCATATAGGCGCGGTACTCGTCGCCAAACCGGTCGATCAACATTTGTTCCTCGCTTGGCGTCCGCATAACCAGCAGGCCAAACACAACCAATCCCAGTACGCCAATGAGCGAGTTTGCCGCCAACATGCCCGCTCCGCCGACGAGCAGCAAGGTCGTCGAATAGTACGGGTGCCTGACCCATCGATACGGACCGGTCGTGACCAGCGAGTGCTGCGGTCTGGTCGTCACCGTATCGGTCAGGTTGCGTCCGAGCGTTCGCAACGTCCATGCGAGCAGCACGATGCCAAGCAGGTCCACAGCCGCGCCGAGCCAGCGCACCGCATTTGCCAATGGCACGGCGGCCCAGATCATCCATCGAGGATTAACCAGGTAGGCCATCGTCGCGGCGAATAGCACCAAGCCCGCCAGCCGTAGCGATACTAACATTAACAGCCCCTCGCCATTCCTCGACACACGCTCACCCGCCACCGATGCGCCGATGTAGTGAAGAGCGACGATGGTGACGCTGGCAACGACGACCACGAGCAAGGCAACACGAAACGGTAGTTCTTGGTTCATTCTCTCGCCAGGTCGTCCATCCGAAGCCGTCGGCGAGTCGCCAACGTTGAAGAGGTTCCAACGATATCGAAGTTCTCCAGGTCCTGGTTCGCACTCGTGCTTTTCGAGCTCAAATCCAGCCATGGCGGTGGGTCGCCAGGAAGTATTTCTCGAAGGCGAGCTTGGCCCAGTGCGCCTCGGGACCGGGGATCAGCCACGCATGCTTACGAGGTTCGAGAAAATGATCTGCCGACATGATGATGCCTGAGTTTCCGGCGTCGAGCACGCACTTGGCATCGATGCTCCCCGGCGGCAGCGAGATCATCTTGTGACCGTCGATCGAGGCCGCGATGTTGTGGGCCACCACCTCGGCCATCTGTTCGGAAAGGTAGCCGGTCTTAGGAACTCCGCACGGGACGGGGGTCTTGTCAGGCGGCGCCATCGCTACCGCCACTCCGGCGGCGAAAACGTCCGGATAGACTTCGGTCTGGTAATGATCGTTGACCTTCACAAAGCCCGTGGGTGTCGTGATTTCTTTGCAGGCGCGCACCGCGTCGACGCCAAGGAACGACGGGGCCAGCATGGCGTAGGCGAAAGGAAACGTGCGGCCGTCCTCGAGGTGGATTTCGCCGGGCTTGATCTCGCGGAAGGCCGCGTTCGTCTCGCCGGTGATTCCCTGCTTGCGGAAGAAATACTCGGTCATCTTCGTGCCGGCCCCGAAGCCGCCAAGGCCGAAATGCGCCAGATAGGGCTCGGCCGTGACGTAGGTTAGCGGCGCTTTCTCCGCTATACCGCGTTTCCTTAGCTGGTAAGCCATGTTGAACAGAAACTCGTAGGCGGCCCCAAAGCAACTGGCACCCTGGACCGCGCCGATCACCACGGGGCCCGGCGATTCGACGAATCTCTGGAAGGCCTCGCCGGCGGCCACGGCGTCTTCCCAACAGAAGATCGACTGCGTATGCCCGCCCTGGGGCCCCAAGCCGGGCACGGCGTCGTAGTTGAGTTTCGGGCCCGTGGCGATCACCAGGTAATCGTAGGACTCGGTTGCGTGCGGCGTGATCACCCGCCGCTCGGCCAGGCGCAATTCACTGACGGGCGTGTGCTTGAACTCGATCCCCTTCTTCTCGAAGATCGGTCGCACTGGGAAGGTGATTTCTTCCTTGGTACGCAGGTCGAAAGGGACCCAGATCAGCGACGGCATGAAGAGGAACTCGTCGCTCTTGGAAAGCACGAGCACGTCGTGCCGGTCGCCGACCAGCCTCTTGATCCTCACCGCCGCGGTCAAGCCTGCGAAACTCGAGCCGAGAATTACGATCCGCTTACCCATAGATTCCTCCACACGATCATTTTTTCCGCTCACGTTGTTCTTTGAGGAAACACCGGCGCCACCGGCACTTTCGCCGCCCCTTCAAGCGGCGCGTCGTATCCCAATGCACTCCGTGTGCCTCGGCCGCGAAAAGCAAGGCGAATCGGTGAATTCTCGCGTGTATCGCGTTTCCGCCACGAACATTTGCGGTTGCGCTCGGCCGCCTGCCGTGTCCATCCCGTCGTTGGCAACCAAGCGCCTGCCGGATCGTCCGTGCGAAATCGCACGGTTGCGTGTCTCTTCACCGCACATGCCACATGAATGACACGCGTATTTGATTTCGGTCGAAGGCGGCGCGCTATTTGCTTAAGGGTTGGATCAACTCCACAGCAATCCAGCCGACCGAGCTGACGAATTGGGCTGAGCCGGGACGACCATGTGTGCGGTGCGCGCGGTCATAGCGCCGACAAAACGTATGGGACCTGGGAGAAAAACGATGGATCATTTCATCCTGTTAGGGGTTGTGGTGTTTTGG
>DATLQY010000415.1:0-10460 GCA_035534975.1 Pirellulales bacterium | reverse complement strand
CGCAAGGCGGGCCAGGAAAACGAGGCCATGATCGCCAGCAACGCCAGCACCAGCAGCAGTTCCAGCAGCGTGAAGGCCCGGCGGTTAGTTGTCATTGGTCATTGGTCATTGGTCATTGGTCATTGGTCATTGGTCATAGGTCTTTGGTCTTCGGTCTTCGGTACTTGGTCTTTGGTCATCGTGGCATTCTTCAACAAATGACAAATGACCAAGGACTAATGACCAGCCAGCCTCGACAACACCGTATCCACCGTTTGCCGCAACACCTGGCCGCTCTTACGCAAGGCTTGCAGCTCCTTCGGCCAAAGCTCGATCTCGTGCGTACTCTGCGCACCATTGCGGCCAACGACCGTCGGTACCGAAAGCGCGACGTCGCGGAGCCCGTAGCAGCCCGTCTGCACGCTGGATATGGGTAGGATCCGCCGCCGATCGAGCGCCACCGACTCGATCACCTCCTGGATCGCCAACCCCACGGCGAACCCGGCGCCCCCCTTTTTCTTGATGACTTCGGCCCCAGAGCCCTTGGTGCGCGTGAAGAGCTCGTTGGCGACGTTTGGGGTAAAGCCTGGGTACTTTTCCAGCGGTAGCCCGGCGATCGTGGCGCTCGACCAGATCGGCACCATACTGTCGCCGTGCTCCCCCAGAATCAAAGCGGCAACTTGTGTCGGAGGGGCGGCGAGCCTTTCGGCGATCAAGCTGCGGAAGCGGATCGTGTCGAGCTGCGTTCCCAGGCCGATCACCTGCCCGGCGGGCAAATCGAGCCGTTGGGCGGCCAGGTAGGTGAGCACGTCGACCGGGTTCGAAACCACCAACACGACGGCGTCCTTTTTGTAACCGGCCTTGGCGATCTCGGCCAGGATGCCGACGAACAAATCGACATTGCGGTTGATCAGGTCGAGGCGGCTTTCGTCGGGCTTGCGCCGCAAGCCGGCCGTGATGCAGATCAGGTCGCTGGTCGGGATATGTTCATATCCCCCCGAGACGATCGCCTGGTCGGCCATGACCGATGCTCCGTGCAATAGATCGAGCGCCTGCCCCGAAACGGCCTCGGCGTTGAGGTCCAACAAGGCGATCTCGCGAACGATGCGGCCGGTTTGCAAGGCGAAGGCCGCGCACGAGCCGACGAGTCCCGCGCCGCCGATGATACTGACTTTCATGGGTTGGTGAGTCGTGAGTGGTGAGTGGTGAGTGGTGAGTGGTGAGTCTCTCGTTCGGGGCACCCGCGCAGTGGGTCGGCTCTGCGTGGGAACGCACTTTCGGACGCTCTGCGTCCACGTGGCCGCGGAGCGGCCGGGGCGACGTTCCCACGCAGAGCGTGGGAACGAGTAATTGGCCTTCGTCCTTCATCCTTTATCCTTCATCTGCCAAGCGCGGCGACGACCCGATCGGTGATCGCTTGAATGAGCGTTTCCTGATCTTCATCTGCCGACGTCGCCTTGCCCATCGGCGGCGGAGGCTCGAACGCCTTCCGCTCGACGCCCGTGTGCTTCCAACTGTCGCGGAAAACGTCGTTGGCGCAGATGTCGCAGTTCTCCATGCCCGGCTCGAGTCGCGCGTCTTTGAAGCCCAAGCGGGTCTTGAACTCGAACAGCTCGCGGGTCTTCGTTTCGTCCAAATAGTTCACGCGGCCCAAGTCGCGGGCCATCAGCAGGATGCGGCAGTAGGCGTCGAGGACCTCGGTCCACCAGTACGCGTGCTCGACCGTGTCGCCGTAGCTCACCGTGCCGTGGTTGGCCAGGATGATCACGTTCGCCTTCTTGACGAACGGCAACACGGTGTCGGCGAACGCCTGGCCGCCGGGCGTTTCGTACTTGGTGATCGGGACGTCGCCCAGGAACACCTCGACTTCCGGCAGAACACACTGTGGAATCGGCTCGCGCGCCACCGCGAAGGCCGTGGCGTGGGGCGGGTGGCAATGGACCACGCTCTTCACGTCGGGCCGCTCCCGCATGATCGTCAGGTGCAGCAAGATCTCGCTCGACCGCTTGCGGCGGCCCGAAATCTGGTTGCCCTGCATATCGACGATGCACATGTCGTCGGGCTTCATGAAGCCCTTCGAAATGAACGTCGGCGAACAGAGCACTTCGTTCTCGCCCAGGCGGTAGCTGATGTTGCCGTCGTTACCTGCGGCGAAGCCCTTGGCATAAAGCCGCCGGCCGATGTCGCAGATTTCTTCTTTGATCTTGTGCAAGTTGGGATACATCGTCATGTCGTTTGGGTTTTCATGGTTTCACTTCGATTCGATCGAGGATTGCGGCGTTATAGGCGTCGACTGGCTTTTCGGCGGGCAAGAATGGCTGTGCCGCTTCGCCCCCTTCACTGATCGCAATCAGGCTCCCTTGGCCCGCGCCCAGTTCGTCGTACACCACCAAGGTCTCCGCGGCGCCTTCCACGGATTGCTCCGCATCGCTCGCCAGTTCGGCCAGCGAAAGCGGCACGGCCAGCTTGTACGTCGCCCCTTGCAAGTTTGGGTGCGAGCGGTTGAGCGTCACGGTGCCGATGATCATTCCGATTCGCATGGACTCTTCTCCGCGGACATGGCCGCTGACGTAGGGTGGGCACCGCCCACCCATTCAACTCATCTCAACTCATCTGTCGGGGATTCCCATCACGCTCCAGCGGACCGGAGTCGTGTCGCTTTGCAACAGCTCCCGCGTCCCTTTGCCGTCGCTCGACAACATCACGGTCTCGCCCAATCCGGCCCCCAGCCGATCGACCGCCAGCACAGGATCGCCATCGGGCGATTGGCCGTCGCCGGTTGACAACTGCACGATCAGTAGTTTCCAGCCCTCCATCGAGCGGTGTTTCAAGGTTGAAGTCGCCGTGCCGACGACGATACCAAGTTGCATTGGAGTGGTGAGTAATTGTTGGTAAGTAGTGAGTGGTGAGGGTTATGGGGCGGTCATTCGTCATTGGTCATTTGTCATTGGTGGTCGGGGTTCAGCTCGCTTGGTTCCGCGTCTGGTCACTGTCTTCGAACCAATGACAAATGACCAATGACAAGTGACTATTTCCCAACGATCCTCAAATCATCGATCATCGAACACCTCCTCTCGCGGGTGAACGTCAACGGGGTGGTGACGCCCTCGCCTGTGGGCGTGGCGATCGAGAACGAAAGGTAGCCCTCGCCACCAAGCCCCAACGAGGCCATGCAGGGACCGTTCTTGACGAACAACGTCGTGTCCATCGCCCGGCCCATCTTGGTCATGTTCCGAACGTTCGTCGAATGGATGATCGCCGTGTGGCGGAAACCGTGTTCGTAGAACTTCGCCTTCTCGATCGCCTCGTCGACGTCGCGGACGCGGACGAAGGGAATGAACGGCATCATCTGTTCGACCGGGACGAACGGGTTCGTTTCGTCGGTTTCGCCGAAGAGCAATTCGGTCTGGGCCGGCACTTGCTTGCCGATACCGCGGGCCAGCACCGCCGCGTCTTGCCCCAGGAACTCCTTGGCCGGGGCGTCGTGTTTGTGCTCGCCTTCTCCCACCCGGACGATTGCCACCTTGGTCAAGGCGTCGACCTCGCGCGCGTTGAGCCGCACCGCCCCGGCGCGGTCCATGGCCGCCATCATCGCGTCGAATACCTGGGCGACGACGAAAACTTCCTTCTCGGCGATGCAGAGCAGGTTGTTGTCGTACGCGCCTCCCTCGATGATCGAGCGGGCGGCGCGGTCCAGGTCGGCCGTTTCGTCGACCACTACCGGTGGATTGCCCGGCCCGGCCACGATCGCCCGCTTGCCGCTGTTCATGGCCGCGCGGGCGACGGCCGGCCCGCCGGTGACGCAGATCAGCTTGATGCCGCGGCTGGCGAAGATGGCGTTGGCCGTGTCGAGCGTCGGCTCGGCGATCACGCAGATCAGGTTGTCGATTCCCAGGTCACGATAGATCGCCTCGTTGAAGCGGCGAACGCCTTCCGCCGCGACACGCTTTCCGCTGGGGTGCGGGTTGACGACCAGCGTATTGCCGCCGGCGATCATGCTCACGGCGTTGCCCGTAATCGTGGGGAGCGAGTGCGTGACGGGCGTGATCGCGCCGATCACTCCGAAGGGCGCGTGCTCGATCACGGCCAGACCGTGGTCGCCGCTGAACACTTCGCTGCGGAGGAATTCGACGCCGGGGGTCCGCTCGCCGAGCGTCTTGAGTTTCTCGATCTTGTGGACGAGGCGGCCGATTTTCGTCTCTTCCATTTCCATCGTGCCCAGCTCGACCGACTGCTCGATCGAAATGCGGCGGATATGGTCGATGATCCGCGTGCGGTCGGCGAGCGTGCGCTCGGAGAGTTTCTCGAAGGCCGCGGTGGCCGCGGCCACCGCCTCGTCGACGCAGGTGAAGGTGCCGTGGCGGCCCTCGAAACCGCGGCGCGGCGCGGTCGGCGAGACCGTGCCCATCCGGGAAAGCACTTCCTGGACGACGTTGCGAATCAGGGTTTCAGTGGATTGCATGGTGAGAGATTTTGGATTTTGGATTTCGATTTTGGTTCTTGGATCTTTCCTCGTTCCCACGCTCCGCGTGGGAACGGTTCTTCGGCCGCTCCGCGGCCCCGTGTTGCCCCACCCCTGACTCCGAATATAACGGCGGCAAAACCGGGAGGCTTACGCCCCCCGCTCGCCAATCGCCTTGCTCGCAAACTTACGTTTCATTTTCACGACTGAACACGCACTTCTGGTCCACCTGGACCGAATCGACGATGCCGATGATCGTGGCGTCCACCGGCAGGGCCTTGGTCTCCGGCGTCAACCGGGCGCTGGATCCCTGGACGATCAGCACGAATTCGCCCTGTCCGGCGCCGACAGTGTCGACGGCCACGAAGGTGCGGCCCGTGGTGACCAACCGGCGGCGGTCGCTACCGTCGATCCGGTACGGTTCGACGATCAACAGTTTGTGGCCGGTCATCGAGGCCACTTTTTGCGTGGCCACGACACTACCGGTTACCTTGGCGACGAACATCAACGGCCTTTCATGCTGCTTCCAATAGTTGTTTGGCCTGCCGAGCGACGACGATTTCCTCGTTCGTCGGCACGACCCAAATCTGCGTGCGGCTCGCCGTCCCGCCGATCGAGCACTCTCCCTTGGCCGCGGCGTTCTTGGACGCGTCGAGCGCGATACCGAACGTTTCCAAGCCGGCGCAGACGGCTCGGCGCACTCCCACGCCGTTCTCGCCGATCCCGCCGGTGAATACGATCACGTCGGCGCCGCCGAGCTCGACCAGGTAGGCCCCCAAATAGTGCCGCACGGACGTAATGAACACGTCGAGCGCGAGCTGCGCTCGCGCGTTTCCCGCGGCTGCGGCTTCTTCCAAATCGCGGACGTCGCCGCTGACGCCGCTGAGTCCCAACAGTCCGCTCCTGGAATCCAAGTCGTTGAGGAGCTCGCCCAGCGACTTGCCGGTTCGCTTGATGAGCACGGGCAAAGCGAAAGCGTCGAAGTCGCCCGCGCGATTGTTGTGCGGTACGCCCGACTGCGGACTCATCCCCAAGCTGTTCGCGACGCTCTTGCCGTCGCGAATAGCGCACAATGAACTGGAACCTCCCAGGTGGCAGGAGACGATTCTCAGGTCGCTCCGAGCGAGCAGCTCGGCGGTGCGGCCGGCGATGTAACGATGGCTGGCGCCATGAAAACCCCATCGCCGCACGTCGTATTCCGCCGCCCACTGGTATGGCACCGCGTAGTGGCGGAGCCGGTCGGGGATGGTCTGGTGGAAGCCGGTTTCGAACGCGGCCACCAACGCGATCTCCGGAAGCTTCTCGCTCAGAAGGCGCATCGCGGCGATGTAGGGTGGGTTGTGCGCCGCGGCCACCTCGCTCATCGACTCAATCGCCGCGAGCACGTCGGCCGTGACGCGCTGCACGCCGCTGTACCGACCGCCGTGGACCGCCTTGAAGCCGATCGCCGCCACTTCGGACGCCGACTTGAGGCAGCCGGAATCGGCATCGGTCAATTGGTCGAGACATCGGCGCACGGCTACGGCATGGTCCGGTACGGCGGAGACCAACTCCTGTCGCCGGCCGCCGACCTCGACGAACGAGCGGCCCTCGGCCGAACCGATGCGCTCGGTGGCGCCGCGGGCAAGCTGCCGTTCGTCAGTCATGTCGAACAAACGGTACTTGAAGCTTGTCGAGCCGAGGTTGGCGACCAGAATTTTCATGCGGGCGTTTCCAATTGACTTCCATGCGGGCGGAGTCAGGAGTCCTATCCCAGGTACGCCTTGACCAAACCTTCGGCCGGGCGGGGGATGACGTGGCTGGCGACCAATTCGCCGACCTGCTGGGCCGCGCTGGCGCCCGCCTCGACGGCCGCGCGCACGCTGCCGACGTCGCCCTTGACGACGGCCGTGACCAGACCGCCGCCGATGGCGATCTTCTTGACGATCACCACGTTGGCCGCCTTGGCCATCGCGTCCGTCGCCTCGACCAGGGCCACCAGGCCCTTGGTTTCCAACAATCCAATGGCGTCTTGCATTTGAGTGCTTTCCCTTGTGTGATTTTGAGTTTGATGTCTCGTACCTGAATTCGCGAAAACTCAGGTTTCTCTGTCCCCTGTAACCTGTGACGAGTTACTTGGCCGCCTTCTGGGGCGCCGGCAGGACGATGCCCAGGTCGTCGTGCGGACGCGGGATGATTTGAACGCTGACGACTTCACCGATACGGCCGGCGGCGGCGGCGCCGGCATCGGTGGCCGCCTTGACCGCGGCCACGTCGCCCGTAACGAAGGCCGTCACCAGACCGCTGCCGACCTTGTCCCATCCGAGGAACTCGACGTTGGCGGCCTTCATCATTGCGTCGCTGGCCTCGACCAGGCACACGAAGCCCTTGGTCTCGATCATGCCCAGCGCTTCCATTGCTTTTGCCATGAATGGTTACTCCGGAAAACTTCTTTGAAAAAACGACACTTCAATCTTGTTTCAATAACTCCACCTTCCATGCGTGATCCAAATCGGCGGCGTTCCCCTCGTCGGTATCGAGATGGACCTCGAGCTTGCTCGTGGCGTCTGCCCGCACCAGCAAGTCGCGCAGCACGACCGAACACGACGACTCGATCAGCAAGCTCATCCGCTCACCGTTCTTCACTCCGAAATGGGCCGCGTGGTCGCCGTTCATATGAACGTGCCGCTCGGCGCGAATCACTCCCTCCTTGAGCTCGACGACCCCCTTGGGTCCCACCAGCACGCAGCCGGGCGTGCCGGCGATCTTGCCGCTGGGCCGCACCGGCAGGTCGATTCCCAGCGAAATGCCGTCGGTGAAGGCCAACTCGACCTGGCTGTGCGGCCGAGTGGGACCAAGCACCCGGACCGTCGGAAGCATCTTCCGCTTGGGTCCGACCACCATCACCGTTTCTTCCGCGGCGTAGAAACCGTCCTGGTAGAGGTCTTTCATGGGCGTCAACTTGCTTCCAGGGCCGAACAGCGTCTCGACGTGCTCGTCGGTCAGGTGGACGTGCCGCGCGGAGATACTCACCACTAGCTTCGACTGGGTGGCCCGTGGAGCGCGCGCCAGCACGATCTCACGGACGATGTGCTCGATCGCGCTGCGGTCCAGCGCTAGGGCGGTGCTCATGCGTGTCGTACCTTATGCAGCCGTCTTCGCTTCCCCCGCCACGAGCAACTCGACGCCCGCCGCGGTCATCTTTTCTTGCCACGCGGCGCTGATCTCGCCGTCGACCACCAGACGGTCGATCGCGTCGAGCGCCGCCAGGTGCGCCAGGCTCTGGCGGCCAAACTTGGTGCTGTCGGCGACCACGATCACTTCCTCCGCCGCGGCCATCATGGCCAGCTCCGTTTCGACCAACAGCAAGTTGCTGTTGAAGTAGCCCCGATTGTTGATTCCGGCCACGCTGAGCACCGTCTTGCGCACATTGACATGGGCCAACATCTCGTTCGCGTAGGGGCCCAGCGATACGCCTGTCCGCGGATAGACGTAACCTCCGATCAACACCAGGTCGGTCTTGGGGTCGGAAGCGAAAAGGTTGGCCACGGGCAGCGAGTTGGTCACCACTTGAAGCCGCCGGCCGACTAACAGCCGGGCCAATTCGTAGGTCGTCGTTCCTCCGTCCAAGAGCAGTGTGTCGCCTTCTTCGATCATTTCCGCCGCCCGCGCGGCGATGGCCTGTTTTTTGTCCCATTGGGCGGGCTGGCGCTCGTCGAAATGGGGTAGTTTGGGTGATGAGCCGGTGTAAAACACTCCCCCATGCGTCCGCTTCGCCGCGCCGCTATCCTCCAGGTAATCTAGGTCGCGGCGAAGCGTCGATTGGGAGACTTGCAACTCCTTGGCCAAGTCGGGTAGCGCGGCGAAGCCGCGGCTGCGGACCAATTCGAGCAGTCGATTGCGACGTTCATCCACCAGCACGCCCGATTTCCTGACAGAATTACGCCAATCACATCGTTCGATTAGGACGATTATGGTCAAGGTGGTGGAAGAATGCAAGCACCTGCTGATACAATTCTACCACAGATTCTTCTATACCTCGCGCGGCCAGGAAAAATGAGGTTTCCGTTCCGACGCCCAACGGCTGTGCCTGACAACTAAGGTCTCACTGCGGGCCGCGTGAAGCATAACCGCGTCGCAGGGCTGTCTTCCTGCCAGACTGGCAGGGTTCGCGATGTCGTGTTAACGACTACTCCCGGCGCAAACACCACACCACGGCGTTGTGCATCAGGCGCTGGTACATCGGGTGCGAGAGCGACTCGCGGGTGTGACCGTTGGCCAGGTGGCAGAGCCGGCCGCGGCCAGGCTCGTAACACCAACCGGCCGCGGCGACCTGCCCTTCGTCAGAACGGTTTTGCAACAAGAGCTGCACTTTCGAGCGGTCGTAGGGGGGCGTGTGCTGCTCGTCGGCCACCGAAAAAGCCGTCACACCCCGCGTGATCGGGTGATCGCCATCGACCACCTCGACGCGAAACCGCTCCAGCGGCCCGTGGCCGATGTAACGCCCGCCGACCAGTTTCAGGTACGGGCCGTCGTCCGGATATAGCCCCATCGAGTTGTGCAGGTTCAGGAAAGCGCCGCCGCGCTCGACGAAATCGACGACGGCCCGCTCCTGATCGGGCGTCATCCAGATGAAGTCGGATTTTTCGCCCGTCATCGGCCGCTGTAAACCGTCGCGGAGCACGACCAGCAACCGCACTTGGGCCAGGTTTTCCGCCGACAATGCCCGCACGTCGACGGTGAAATGCGGGACGACGCCGGTGGCTTCGAAAACCGGCCGCAGCCCGGGTTCGATATGTCCCGGTTCGTGTGGCTGATCGCCGTAGAGCACCAGGGCGTGCGGCCGGTCGTCGCCGGGCTTGGGCGGCCGGCCGTTGAATGGGGCGGCCGGGATGGAGAGCTCGTCGAAGACGTGGTTCAAGTCTTCGGTGAGCGGCGTATCGTAGGGCATCCAGACCAGGTCGCCGGCAGGGATATTCACCGACGGACCGAGTGCTTCGCGGGGCCGGCCTTGGCACACGATGTAACCCACCTGCCGGCGCAGCTCAGTGAGGAACCGCCGCTGGCGAGCCATGACCTCATGGCCGCCCCACGAACCAAAGCCCGGCACGACCCGCGCGGCCGGCAGCGCTTCGAGCCGCCGTAGCGCCTCGATCCAGCGCGCCGTGTCGGAGCCGGGTAACCGCGCGCGCGGGCCGTTGACGACCAATGGTCCGGCGAACAGCACTTGCGCTTTCGGCAGGTAGACCGCCGCCCCCGCCGGGCCTGCGATGGCATCGAAGGGGATGAATTCCACCGACTGCGGCGATTCGTCGATGGGGCCGGGCTCGGTGACCGACTTAACGGCCGCGGGCGCGATCGAAGGCGCGGCGGCGAGAAGTCGTTCACGGGCCGATTCGGTCGTGATGACTCGCGCCACGCCGCGCGCCAGCAACGATTCGACGATTGCGGCGTCGCCATCGTCGAGATGGGTGAGCACAAGGCGGCGGGCCGCGGCGCCGGACGTCTTGGCGACCTCGGTGAGAAACTCATCGACGGCGACGCCGCGAGGCACGTCGATCAGCAGCGTTTCGTCGCCGAGCCTGACCCAGCCGCAGTTGGCCGAACGGTGTCGATCGGCGAAGCCGGCGGCATGGACGCCCGCGGCGAGCCGTTCGCAATGGGGTAACAGCGCGCTCGACGCATCGGCGGGTGCGACGTTGGGTTCCGTGGCGGCGAATGGGGCCGGTACGAGCAGCCGAGTGGCGACGTGGTTCGTGTGTTTCGCGATGGCGGCTTCGTAGCCGGCGGCGTCGGCGTGGGACGCGAATTCGGCCGTCAACTTTTCGCGTTGGGCAAGGCTTTCGAACGCAAACAGGTAGGTGACGTCGCTGGTGTCGCCGATCGCGACGATCCACGGTCCGGCCACACGGAAGCCGTGCCGCTTGAGGGTTGGCAGGCCCTTGTCGCACATGAACTTCAGGTATTCCTCTCGACGCGAGAGCGGCACGCGGTGCTGTTCGTGGATTACGAACCGCGCCGTCTCCGGCAGGCCCGGCGG
>DATLQY010000414.1:0-6078 GCA_035534975.1 Pirellulales bacterium | reverse complement strand
TCCTCGGCCCGCGGGTCGTAGTGGTCGATGACGCGGCAAAAGTTGCCGCCGAATTGCGGAAACATCTCATCGAAGAGCTCGGCCAGGAGCAACGCGTGGTCGTGGTTGCGGGCGAAAATGATCGTCTTGCCCAGACGGCTCTCGTCGTCGACGCGGATGCCGTGCTCCATCAGGTTGCGGAGGATTTTGCGGTTGGTGTCCTTGTGGAAGATCGTGCGGTCGACTTCGGCCTGCTCATGCTCGATGGCCTCGGAAGCTTCCTCGTCTTCTTCAAGCTGCCGGCGCTGTTCCTCGGACATCTGCGAATATTTGATGCCGGCGCGCAGGAAAGGCGTGGTGTGGGTGTCGACGACGAAGGGGACCAGGAACGGAGGATCGTGGGTGATGGCTTCTTCAAAGGAGTAATGCGCCGTCGGGTCGCCCTCGTCGCATTGGAACAACCTGTAGGTGTTACGCGCGACGAAGAGGACGGGCGTGGCCGTCAGCCCGACCTGGTAGGCGTCGAAGTAGTCGAAGATCTGCCGGTAGCGGTTGTAGAGGCTGCGGTGCGACTCGTCGGCGATGACCAGGTCGAAGAAGCCGACATCGAAGGTCTCAAGACACTTGAGCATGGCGGGGTAGGTGGCCAGGTAGATGCGTTTGTCGCGATCGCCGGCGGTGTCGGCCGTGACGAAAGTCCGTGGTTCGGAAGGCAGAAACTCCTTGAAGGCATTGTGGGCCTGCTTGCGCAGCTCGCGGCGGTCGCAGAGAAAGAGAATCCGCTTGGCCCAATGGGCGCGGATCATGGCCTCGCACAATGAGACGGCGACACGGGTTTTGCCTGTGCCCGTCGCCTGCACGATGAGCGCCTTTCGTTTCTTTTCGGCGAACTTCTCGACCACCTGGCGCACGGCTTCGATTTGGTACATACGATCGACGATCGCGGGGTTCGGCGCGACGGCGGCCAGGGGGAGCTTTTGCGCGCGCTGGAAATGGAGCCGCTGGAGGCTGTCCTTGGAGTAGAATCCGTAAACGCGGCGCGGCGGCTCGCCGGCGGCGTCGTTCCAGATGGAAATCTCGATGCCGTTGGTGTAGAAGATCACGGGGCGCACGCCGTAAATCGCTTCCAGGCCGGCGGCGTAAAACTGGGCCTGCGTGCGGCCATCCTGGTCGTCGAGGCTGGTCCGTTTGGCCTCGATCACGGCCAGCGGCTTGCCGCCGTCGTCGCGAAGCACGTAGTCGGCATAACCGATGCCGGAGGGGGTGGGTTGATGTGCCACCTCGACTTCCTTACCCACCGCGTCGGTGCTGGTCATGGCGGGACCGACGTTCCAGCCGGCGTCGGCGAGCATGACGTCGATCAGGTAGCGGCGGGTCTGGGCCTCGTCGTAGGCGAGCGGATCGAGCTCGGCGAGGTATTGCAACGCGTTCTGGCCCGCGGCCATGGCGGCTTCGCGTTCGGCGGCGGTCGCTTCGGCCGCAGTCGCTTCCGCCAAAGAGGCGCGTTCGCGGGTGGCCTCGAGCTCCAGCAGAAGCCGCTGCATTTGCGCTTCCTGGGCAGCGACGCGCTCGAGGATGGCGCGTTTCTCACGGCGGCGCTCGACGGCTTCGGCGCCCCCTTGGGGCGGATCGACGAAGGGCGGGCAATCGGCCGCGACCCCACCGGCGAACGTGACGAACAGCCAACGCGAAAGCTCGTGGGCATCTTTAAGCACGCGCAGCGCGGTGGTGGTATCGCCGCTGCCGCCGTGGACAGCGCGGTTCCCCTCGACGCGCAAGGCGTGCATCTTCGAAACCACGACGCGCGGCACGGCCGACTTGAAGGCCGTGTCGTCGAGCAGCTCGATCAGGTTGGGGCGAAAGAGCCGCGGCAAGCGCAACCGCTGATGAAGGTCTTTGGCCAGTTGCTCGCAGAACGTGCGAAGCTTGCCCAGCGAGCCGAGCGGGTCGCCATGCGCGTAGGCTTCGGCGAAACCGCCCAGGGCCGCCAGCTCGGGCCAATGGGGACGCAGGAATTCGAAGTTGATCGACTGCATCAGTTCGGTTGAGGTTCCCGTCGCCACGTTGCGACATAAAGCAAGGGCCGTGCCAACAAAGCGGAATCAAACGGCGCGGCGGCGGCGAGGTCTTTCATGGTTTCCAAGGCCCCTTGACCTTCAGACGTTTGAGTTGCTCGGCGAGAGTCTGATAATGGTCCATCCCCAACAGGCGCGCCGCCTTCGACTTTTTGCCCTGGGCCTCCTCCATCGCTCGTCGCAAGTACCGGCGCCGAACGTCGTTGAGGAGATCTTCCAGGACGAATCCGTCGCCTAGGTCGCGGTCGAGCAAAGCGCCGTCGTCTCTGGCGTCGTCCCGTATTTCTCCCAGCGAAGCCACCAGGTCGGCCCGGTCGAGGCAGTCTCCCTCGGCCATCACCGCCGCCTGGAGCAGCACGTTGTAAAGTTGCCGCACATTGCCGGGCCAGGCGTGCCTCTTCACAAATGCAATTGCGGCGGGAGAAATGGTTTTGTCCAGATAGGCCGGCTCTTCCGAGCGGAATTGGGCGTTGACTTGCTCCAGCAGGCACCGGGCTAAAGTCTCAATGTCACCCTTTCGCTCGCGCAGGGGCGGGAGCGTGACGGTGATCACGGCCAGGCGGTGGTAGAGATCCTCGCGGAAACGGCCGTCGCGAATGTCGCGCCGCAAGTCGCGATTGGTCGCGGCGATGATCCGCACGTCGCTCGTCGTCTCCTCTTCGCCACCAACGCGGCGGAACGCGCGATGGCACGGGCCGGCCCCGGCCGGCGGCTGCAAGACCCTGAGCAACTTCGTCTGCATGGCCAAATCGCAATCGCCCACCTCATCAAGGAACAACGTTCCGCCGTCGGCCCGCTCGAACGCGCCGGCGTGCTCGCTCGACGCCCCCGTGAACGCGCCCTTGCAATGGCCAAACAGTTCGGACTCGAGCAGTTCACGCGAGAAGGCGGCGCAGTTGACGGCCTCGAACGGTCCCATGCGGCGCGGGCTGGCCTTGTGCATCGCCTGGGCAAAAAGCTCCTTGCCGGTCCCGCTTTCGCCCAACAGCAGCACACAGACGCCGCGCACGGCGGCGCGCCGAGCGCGGCCCACGGCTATCCGCAGCGCGGGGCTCTCGCCCACGATGCTCTGGAAGCCCTCGACCTGGCTAGGGCTCTGGGCCGCCAGGTGGATCAAGTGGCGGTCTGGTCCGCGGAGCAGCTCGGGCAGAACGTCGAGCGTCAGGTCAAAGGGGATTTCAGTTTTCCAGGCGCCTCCTTGGAACGTTTCGTAAAATGTGGCGGGGTAGCGCGTCTTACCCAAAAGCAGCCAGACCGCAGTCATGGCGGGCGTGCCCGGGCTGAGATGAATGCATAGTTCGACCGATCGCCCGGCCACTTCTCTTGGTAGGGCCGCCAGGTCGGCGTCGGCGAGCTTGAAGATTGCGGCGTAATCGGTGGGCTTTTCGAGCGTGAGGGGAACGATCGTCACGTCGCGCCCAAGCCAGCGCCGGTAGCTTTTGTTCCATTCCGCGCGGTAGTTGCTGAGCAAACGGACCTCGTCGAACGCCTCCAGGTCCAACAGCGTCTTGATCGGGCCGCGCTCGCCCTCACCGGGTATCTGCCCGCCGAGCTGGGCGATCATGGACTGCGCTTCCGCGACTGGGAGCGTGGTCGCCAGCGCGCGCAGGTCGCTATGACCCATCCAAGCTACCAGAATTCGGTGCATCGCCATCGCGCCCATTCCCTTCAACACCAGTAGGATACGTTGTAACTGCCGGATGGCTTGCATGGAAGCACGCACCGGACTCTGGGCCTTGCTTGCGCTGCGGGCCAGTGTGGGACCATGAATGGTCCGGCCTATGTCGGCCGTCCGACGAGGGACCCTGACAGAATGAGTTTCGTCGCTGTCGAAGTCCAGCCAGTTAAATTACGGAAACCGCGTCGAGTGTGCCGATAGGATAAGACGGGGTGGTGATTTGCCGCCCGGCCGTTTCCTCCTGGAGCCACGAATCACGACGCGATGAACATTCCAGCACCGCACTTTCTCCTGTTCTCAGAAGCACGGGGGAAAAATCGGCAGGGCCAGTGGAGGTTTGTCCTGCAAGCGGCCGATGGATCGGCAACGTTCGAAGCCGCGGACGCGGAGCCCGGCACGATGGGCGAGCGGCTCGAGCTCCTGGCCGTGGTCCGCGGCCTCGAGGCACTCGACCAGCCGTCGCGCGTGACGCTGTTTACGCCGAGCAGGTACGTCAATCGAGGCATCGCCCATGGGCTCGAGGATTGGCGCGCCAGCGATTGGACCTGGGAACGGTTCGGCGCCATCGTCCCGGTCAAGAACCAGGACCTTTGGCGGCGGCTCGACCGGGCGCTGGCCGTGCATCGCATCGAGTTCCGCGGCTGGCGGCTCGATAAGGCCCACGCGCCGACGCGGCGGGGCTCGCGGAGCAGCGGAATTCGTAAGAGTTCCGACGTGTCGCGGGCAAGATCGCAACTCTCCCGAGTTGGGCTAACGGCCGCGGAATGTCGCGGGCTTCGAAAGGATTCCGACGTTTCTGGGGCAGGATCGGAGCTCTCAGGAACTCCGCTACCGCCCATAGGGCGTCGCCGGGCACGATGGCACGGGCTAAATTGGGCCGCGGCACGAGTCCGCCGGGCCGCAAAAGAGGGAATCGAGACCTGGAAACTGCGCTGTTCGCAGCTCGGAACCTGTTTCCTGCCAAAACCTTGGATCGGATGAAGGCGACGGCCGGTTGAAAACCCGCCCCATATACCCCACAATAACACGAAACGGAATGAATTCCGTTCTACTGTCGGCAACGGAATGAATTCCGTTCTACTGTCGGCAACGGTATGAATTCCGTTCTACTGTCGGCAACGGAATGAATTTCGTGCTCCTGGAAATGAGTTCGGCAAGGAGGTGAGACGTGCGGACCGCAGTTCCCTTGGATCAAATCCGTCGCCTGGTGGAAGGGCGTACCGAAAACCCATTCGAGCTACTGGGTCCACATGAGGTGGTCGAGACGGGCCGGCGCGCAGTGGCGGTACGCGCGTTCCTGCCGCATTCGGCCCAAGCCTGGGTGTTGGACCAGGCGCATACCGAGGCGCCGCGGCCGATGCGTCGGATTCATCCGGCGGGCTTGTTCGAAGCGATCTGCCCGCTCGGCGAGAATGAAGGCTCGAAACGTTACCTACTGCAATTTGCCGACCAGCACGGCCAACGAGCGACCATGCACGACCCCTATGCCTTTCCGCACTTGCTAAGCGAATACGACCTGCACCTCTTGAACGAAGGAACGCACTGGAGGAGCTACCACAAACTCGGCGCCCAGTTGCGGACGATTGACGGGGTGGAAGGTGTGAATTTCGCCGTTTGGGCGCCCAACGCGGCCGCCATGAGCGTGATCGGCGACTTCAACCAGTGGGATGCCCGCCGGCACCCGATGCGCAAGCACATCCCAAGCGGCTTCTGGGAGCTGTTCGTGCCCGGCCTCGGCGAGGGGACGATTTACAAGTACTCCATCAAACACGGCGACGCCGTGTTTGAAAAGTCGGACCCCTACGGCTTCGCCGCCGAATTGCCGCCGCGTACCGCCAGTAAAGTGGCCGACCTCGAGCGGTACCACTGGCACGACGACAAGTGGCTCGCGCAACGGCCGCAGGCCAACGCCTTCGACGCGCCGCTGGCGTTCTATGAGGTCCACTTGGGCAGTTGGCGCCGGCCGGGCGATGACCATACCCGCTGGCTCACCTATCGCGAACTGGCCCACGACCTGGTCGACTATGCCACGCAGATGGGGTTCACGCACCTGGAGCTGTTGCCCGTCAACGAGCACCCCTTCTCCGGCAGTTGGGGCTACCAACCGGTTGGCTACTTTGCGCCAACGAGCCGCTATGGCTCGCCGCAGGACTTCATGTATTTCGTCGACCATTGCCACCCGATCGGCCTGGGTGTGGTCCTGGATTGGGTGCCCGCCCACTTCCCGCGCGACGGGCATGGCCTGCGGCAATTCGACGGCACCGCCCTTTACGAGCACGCCGACCCGCGAAAGGGAGAGCACCGCGATTGGGGCACGCTGATCTTCAACTACGGCCGCCACGAGGT
>DATLQY010000413.1:0-5893 GCA_035534975.1 Pirellulales bacterium | reverse complement strand
CCGCTGCGCAGGTGCCCCGGCGTAAGCCCCCCGGTGGGTCGAAAAAGCGTCGGCCGGCCAATGACGACGAATCCGACGACGACGAAGCCGGCAGCGACGAAAAGCGCCAGCAGTCAGGCGAGTCATCGGAGGGGGCGAATTCGGAATCGGCCACGCCCGAGGCCGACGCGGCTGCGCGGGAGGAGAGGCCGCGGCCCAAAGCGTCCGGCCGACCGACGCGCAAGGCGCAGCGAGCGAAGCCCGCCGAGGATTCCGACGACGAATCGATTCCGGCGGACGATGAACTGTAGCGGAACTCGTGAGAGTTCCGAACGTGGGGCAGTTTGCCAACCTGCCATCCATTGGTAGCGGAACTCGTGAGAGTTCCGAATCGCACGTACGCTTCGGAATTCTCACGAATTCCGCTACGGCTCGCCGGACGCCGCGCCGATCGCTACTGCTTCGGCCTCCGCGGTGGTGGTGGGGGCGGCTGAATTCCGCCCGAACGTGGCGGGCCAGGTGGGGCCGGCGGCTTCGCCGCGGCGGCTGCCGGTTTCGAGGGCGTTGGCGGGCTTGCCGATGATTTGCCAGGCGTGGCCACCGGTTTTGCCGGCGTCGCCGTTCGTTGCGGCGGAGGAGGCGCGGCGCGTACCTGGCCCTGAAAACCGCCCGGTTGAATCGCCGGTGCGTCACCCGTGCGGCGCTGCCGCTCGTTGAACCGCACGAAGTTCGTCGCCAGCTTGATCACGTCGCCATCCTTGAGCGCGGTGGGAGCCGAGAGGGTCTGGCTGTTGAGCCGCGTTCCCAGCCGGCTGTGGTTGTCTTCAACCACGTACGAGCCGTCGGCCTGACGCGAAATGCGGGTGTGTTCCGATTCAAGTTCGGCGTTCATCGGTCCCAGGAACGGGAGCGGCAAGTGATCGCCGCGTCCCAGGCAAGTGACGGGCTGGCTCAGGATCAACTGCCGCCCCGCGCGATAGCCGTCGAGTACGGTCAGCCAAGCCTCGCGAAGCACGACTTGCGCCAGCCCAATCAAGGCGCCCACGGCCAGGCCCAGGATGACGAAGCCCGCGGCACGGCTCGACATACCCGAACCACCCACCATTTTTTGGATCGGATCAAATAGGAAGCCGCCCAACAGACCGCCCAGCGCGCCGCCGATCAGGCCGTTGCGCAGCTTGCGTGGAGCAAGGTCATAGAGTCCCTCGACGGCGCCGACGCCCAGCCCCAGGATCATCCAGCCGCAGGCGCGAGGCAAGCCGAAACGAAGCAGCACTTCACCCACGGCGGTGCCGGCCGCTCCGGCCAGCGCTCCGGCCGCGAGACCTGGCACGGCGCGGAAAACGAGCTGCTTCCACTGCCCATTGGCCATGCCCGCCACGACGTTCAGCCCAAGACCGATCGCCGCGCCGACCAGGCCGCCCACCACGGCCGATTCAACCACGCTTGACGGGCTCCCAAACAGGAATTCCGCGATCATCCAGCCGACCAGCGCGGCCCAGCCGCCGATGATACCGCTATAGTAAACCAGCCGGATGAGCGACATGGCGTTTGCGCCAGAACCAAGGGGGCGATTCTTAAACTACTATAACCGCCGGCGGGGCAGATCGCTACCAAGGTCGTTGACGTACCGCCGTTTTCGCCTTACGCTGAGGTTTAAGGCGGTGAGGGGCCAATTGGGCGAACTCGTTTCGGTGCTTCGGCTTTTTCATGGTACAATCATCGCCTGATGGCGTCAGCGAGTTGTCCAAGGCATGGAAACACCGTGGTGACGACGCCAAGGCATTGTTCGATACCGTTCGGTGGCGTGGCGCAATGTACATCGCGGGTTACTCCGCCGAGTGTTTGCTGAAGACCAAACTAATGCGAATGTTCGGCTGCCGCCACCTGCGGGAACTCGAGGACGTCTTGCGCGAGCGCGGAGTCCTTTCAGGGCGTGCGACTGTGTATACACACGACCTGGAATTGCTCCTCGATCTAACAAAGCGGATTGATGTCATGCGACGGAACACCGAAACGTGGAAGCAATTCAATCTCGTGAATCGCTGGATGCCCGCATGGCGGTATTCCGCGGACCAGTCGTGCCGCGAAGACGCGGAGGAATTTCTCGAAGCCGTTCAAGGCGTCGTGAATTGGATCGAGCACAACGTGTGAGGGACGCCGCGATGGCCGACATGGCCCTGAAAAACCGCATTCGTGATGCCCTAAAGCATGGTTACTTCAAGGATCCGGATGACTTGGTGGACGTTTCGGATGGTTACGACGGCAATGTCCATGTTGTGATCGTGAGCCGCAAATTCGACGGCCGTCGGATGAAGGAGAAACACGACCTGATCTGGTCGGAGCTCACCGGACACCTCCGACCCGAGGAATGGGGCCAGGTTACGCTTTCGATCGGCGTCAGCCCGGAAGAGATCAAAGCGACTTGACCGGTTCCGCCTTCGGATCGCGGATTGGAATCGGCCGCCGACTGCGGATTGGCACCGCAACTCCCATTGTGGAGTTCGGCTGTCCAATCCGAAATCCGCAATCCGAAATCCGAAATTCCCCTCACTCCGCACTGGTCTGCGAGTCGGCAAACAGCGCCCGGCTTTCCAGTTCCAACAGTGCCCGCCGCAACGGACCTTGCACCCGCTCCAGAGAGCGGACGACGTCGCGGTACTCAGTCGATTGTCGATCGAAGTCGGCCTCGCGGAACCGCTTCGCCACCATACGCATCCGCCGGCCGGCCGTGTCGGCGTCGCCGCCGGCCAAATCGGCCAAGGTCCACCAATAGTAATACACGAGCTTGCGTGGCGATTCCAACGCGGCCAACCGGAACGAACAGGCGGCCTGGGCGTAGTGCCGCTTCCAAAAAGCGTTCAGCCCATCGGCGTAATACGCACGGCCGAGCGCGTCCGACGGTTCGACCACGCTTAACTCGCTCGACTTGGGGCTGATTGCTAGCGCCGTCTCCGCCGGTGATTCGCCGCCGTCCGCCGGCGGCTTGAGCCAGGCCGCGTCGCCGCGCATCAGGTGCCCGCAAAGTCGCTCGATCTCGACGGTCTGTGATTCCTTGGCGATGCGACCGCGAAGGACCAGGTCGAGCTTGTCGGCTTCGCCGGTGTCGGGGGCGTAGTAGCCCCCCGTGATCGAACAGCCGCCCAGGAGCGGATCAGTCTCGACACGAATTTGCAATTCTGCGATCAACTCCGAGTAGGGAAATTCCTGATCGCGCGTGGTGTCTAGCCAATACGTTCCCTCGGGCAACCAGGTTCGGATCAGCCGCTCGAGTTCGCGGCCTTGCTGCGCGGCGCGGCAGCGGTCGAGCACGCAGTGGAATGTGAGCTTTCGGGTCGCCGCCGGATCGCCGCCGTCGGCAGTAACGAACAGCCACGCTCCCGCGAGCTTTGGATTGCCCTGCACGGCCTGAGTGATTCGCGTTTCGATTTGGTTGACATCGAAACCGGCGGTCTCCTGGGCCCGGAGCGAAGGCGACCACAGAGTCGGTAGGGCCAGCGCGGCCAAAAGTCCCAGCCTGGCCAAAAGCCATCCTCGCACGGTGCGCGGCACGGTCATCCTCCGTCGAAAGAAAGCAAAACGCCCAGTTCCAGCCTATTTGGAGGCTAGGGCGATTGCAACGGTGGGGCGAGCGAATTCCAGGCAAACTCGCTCGATCTCGGCGCGCGGAAAAAGGCCACGCAGGTGGGGCAGGTGCCTGCGTGGCCACGTTTCCATCACCGTTAGGTGATTGGCATGAGTCTACTCGACCGCGGCTGGTTTGTAAAGCAATTCCCGATCCCTGGATTGGCGGTTAGAGGGCTTCGTTGACTACAATGCCGAAATGCGGCAACACTCGGGCAGTTTCGCAATGAAGGGCTGGTGTAATTTGTTCAACTTGGGTTTCGCCATTTTACTCCTGATTGCCGCGTTGTCGTTGGCCGGCGGCACCGCCTCCGGCGCGCCCCCGGTAGCCGATACGCTGGAACGGCGGTTGTTGGCAGAACCGCCGGCCGACCTGGCCAAAGCCGCGCGCAAGCTGGGCGACCCGACCCGTGGGGCGCTGGTCTTCTACCAGCCCGGCCTGGCATGCGCAAAGTGCCATGTCGGCGACGGCGCGAGGCCGACCCTGGGACCCGATTTGGCCAGACACGATCAGCGCCCGCCCGATGAGCTGCTGGTCGAGTCGGTCCTCAGCCCATCGAAGACGATCAGAAAAGGGTTCGAGGCGGTGACGATCGTGACCGGCGACGGCGTCGCGCTCACCGGATTGTTGGTCGAAGACGGCCGCGATTCGATCGTGATTCGCGACGCCGCGCAAGACGGTAAGCCGGTGACGGTCGCCAAACACGACATCGACCAGCAGGCCAACGCGGCGCTCTCGCTCATGCCGGGCGGGCTGGTCAACCAGCTTGCCGATCGCGCGCAGTTCTTGGATCTTGTCCGCTACCTGATGGAGATCGCCGACGGGGGCCCGGCCCGAGCCCGCGAGTTGCGTCCCGCCGCGGCGCTCCTGGTTACGCCGCCGCTGCCGGAATACGAGGAACGCATCGACCATGCGGGGCTCATCGGCGAGCTCGACCGAGAGAGTTTTTCGCGGGGCTCGGCCATTTACCTGCGGCTTTGCGTCAACTGCCACGGCACGCAGGACCGGCCCGGCTCGCTGCCCACGTCGCTGCGATTCGCCACGGGCAAGTTCAAAAACGGCTGTGATCCCTACTCGATCTACCAGACCCTGACCAAGGGCTTCGGCCAGATGACCCCCCAGACCTGGTTGGTGCCGCGGCAGAAGTACGACGTGATCCACTACCTCCGCGAGGCGTACCTCAAGGAGCACAACCCCACGCAATTCACTCGCGTCGACCGCGATTACCTTGTAAAGCTGCCTCGGGGCGATTCGCGTGGACCGGAGCCGAGCCGGGTCGAGCCCTGGGTGCAGATGGATTACGGGCCCAGCTTGATCAACACCTATGAGGTCGGCGACGACGGCTCGAACTTCGCCTACAAGGGGATCGCGGTGCGACTCGACGCCGGACCCGGCGGCGTCTCGCAGGGGCGGCACTGGATGGTCTTCGACCACGACACCATGCGCGTGGCGGCCGCCTGGAGCGGTGAGCAATTCATCGACTTCAACGGCATCCAATTCAACGGCCGGCACGAAGTGCATCCCCGCGTTGTCGGTCAGGTCCAGTTCGTCAACCCCATCGGCCCCGGCTGGGCCAACCCCGCCGATGGCCGCTTCGACGACCCGCGGCCCCGTGGGCGCGACGACCGTCCCTACGGACCGTTGCCGCGAAATTGGGCCCGTTATCAGGGCCTCTACCACTTCGGCCAGCAAACGATCATCTCGTACACTCTTGGTGACGTCGCCGTGCTCGAATCGCCCGGCCTGGCCGGCGGCCCGACTCCGCTGCCGGTCTTCACGCGGACCTTCAATCTCGGCCCTCGCGCGACGGAATTGGTGCTGCAAGTCGCCCACCAGCCGGCCGCAAAACCGGTAACGATCGAATCGGCCGGCGTTGTGAGCGGCTCGGCGGTGGAGTTCGCCCCGGCGGTCCAGACGAACGGGGCGGAGCCTGCCGTCGAGCTTGCGTTCGACGGCACCGTCGTGAAGTCGGACTCGAACGGCAAGCCCCGCGCCCTCCGCGCCGTCGTGGCGGGCGTTACACCGCTGCCACCAGGGGCCGAGTGGCTCTCGACCGACTCGGGCAACCTGCGGCTCAAGCTGCCCGCCGGCGACGGACCGCTGCGCTTCACGCTTTGGATCACCGGAACTGGGCTGAACAACGGGCCGACATTCGACGCCGCGGCAGTCGCTTCGGCGGTCGCCATCGACAACCCGGAAAAGGACTTGGCACCTTGCACGCATGGCGGCCCTCCGCGGTGGCCGGCGACGCTTGCCACGCAAGGGCATCTCGGCGCCGACGACGGACCG
>DATLQY010000412.1:0-5081 GCA_035534975.1 Pirellulales bacterium | reverse complement strand
AGGTAGAACCGGCCGGCCACGTTGGCGTGCTCGCGCGTGCGGACCGGGGCTTCGCGCTGCGACCAGAGCTCCAGCGTGCGGAAGGTAATCGCCGTGCGACCGACGACGGTGTCGATCAGGTCGGCCACGACGGCCGAGGCGGTGGGCATTTGCCCGGCGCCTTGGCCGTGGAAGAACACCGGCCCGACGGCGTCGCCCACGACCCGAATGGCGTTGAATGCACCGCGGACTTCGGCCAGCGGCGTGCCGATCCGCACCAGCGTGGGTGACACGTGCAATTCCAGCCCCTCAGGCTCCAATTCGGCGACCGCCAGGAGCTTGATCCGGTAACCCAGCTCCTTGGCGTACTTCAGGTCGGCCACGTCCAGCGTATCGATGCCGCGGCGGGGGATGTCGCGCCAATGGACGCGGGCGCCAAAGGCCAGGTGGGCCAAAATCGCCAGCTTCTGGGCCGTATCGGTGCCGTCGACGTCCATCGCGGGGTCGGCCTCGGCGTAACCCAGCCGCTGCGCCTCGGCCACCGCGGCGGCGTAGTCGGCGCCTTGTTCCTCCATTTGCGTGAGAATATAGTTGCTGGTGCCGTTGAGGATCGCGGTCAGCGATTCGAGCTGGTTTGCCGAAAGGCACTGGCTGATGTTGGCGATGATCGGAATTCCGCCCGCGACCGAGGCCTCGAAGGCGATCGAGCGGCCCAGCTCGCGGGCCAGGTCGAACAGCTCCGGCCCATGTTCGGCCAAGAGGGCCTTGTTGGCGGTGACCACGTCCTTACCGCTTTCGAGCAGGGCCACCATGATCGAGCGCGCGGGTTCCAAGCCGCCCACCAAGTGGGCCACGGCGGCGATTTCCTTGTTGCCGGTGATCTTGGCCAGGTCGCTGGAGAGGACGCCCTTGGGCAGGTCGCAATCGCGAGTTTTTCGCAGGTCGCGGACGACCACCTGTTCGAGCCAGAGGGCGCGTCCCGCGTGGCGCGCGGTCCGGTCGCCATAGTCGAGCAGCAGGCGTGCCACGCCCGACCCGACCGTCCCAAGCCCCACGATGCCGACTTTCGTTTTTTCCATGACAGCCGGTAAACCAAGTGCGAATCTGGTATCGTAGGTCGCGGTGCCGCGCGCCGTCAAGGCGAAGCTCGATCGGGTAGTGTCCTAGCGGGTGCGTTGCTGGATTTTAGCCGGCCGACGGCGCGACGAGGCGTGCCTAGTTTTTGGGCAGCGTCATAGCGGAAGAAAACCCATCATGGCCTCCCACCAGCCGCCCCGCCGACCCTAGAATGGCGGGATGGCCGAGAATCCATATCGAGCGCCCCGGACCAAGACTGACGAGAGCCAAGAACCGCCGCGCTCAAGGTCAGCACTTTGGTATGTGCTGGCGACCATTGCGGCCGTGACCGGCCTCTTCGCAGCGTCGGGCCTCTTGATGCTGTGTCCGCTCATGATCTTGGCCCTCGTTAGCGACACGAGCCAGTGGGAAATGCCGCCATATGCCATTTGTTTCGCCCTACTGCTAGGAAGCGCACCTTGGGTCGCAGTCTGCCTAGCCTGCGTGGTATGGATGCGGCGCATTAGCCGATAGTGCTAACCTCACCTTCTGTGGTGGTATGCTGCACAGAATTGGCATGAGTTTAGTAAACAGAAATCCGCCCTTTGGCGGGTGAGCCATCACGCCAACACCGCCGCAAACAGCTCATCGAACGTCCAAGTATGGTCCGCCAGCCCGGCCATGACGGCGGCCGTTGGACGACGCCGGCCGGACTTGTTCGGCTTCCGGGCTCGCCAGCAGTAATTGTAGTAGGCAGCGAACATGGCGAAAGCGGCTTCGAGGTTCTCCAGCTTCTTGGAGAATGCGTAGGTCAACCGGTTCAACCGCTTGAGGAAAAGCCGTTGGGTGCCGTTGAGGCGCTCAACCTGCGAGCTTCGACCGTGTCTTCGAGGAAGTGCTTGCCCAACACGTCAAGGGACGACTATTCTATTACAGTGGCGTTGAAATCTGCCGACGTCGCCAGGCGGTATCCCTTGGTCTTACATGTCTGGAGCGATGATGTTTTCGTACATACCTAGCAAACACACGTCGAAAACCACGCTGCTCGCCGTGGCGGGCGGTTTCTGTTGCACATTGCTAAATGGGTTGGTGGCGACCAATGCTCAACCGCCAACGTCCAACGTGACAGACGATCGGCCCCGAATGCCAATTTCGGGCTTGGTTGTCGACGAAAATGACCATCCCGCCGCCGGCGTCGTGGTCGAGGCCCTGCTCCGGGACGGCCGGCCAAGTTGCACCTCGGCCGACGACGGTCGCTTCGTGCTTGAGCTGCCGAACCGGTCGCACCGTTACTTGATCCTGCATGCCGGCGCGGCCGCCGATACGCGCCAGGCGGTTCATGCGCTGCGCGAGGTCGACGAACCCCCGCCCCCAGTCAAGCTGGTGCTGCGTTCGGCGCGCGAATTCGCCGTGCGTGTGGTCGACGGGCTACGGCAGCCCGTCGCCAATGCCAGCGTGGTCATGGGGATCTACCCAGATCATCCTAATGAGGCATTCACGGGCACGACGACCGACGACGCCGGCCAAGCGCTGCTGCGCGTACCGGCCGACGCGCCTCCGGCGTACATTTTAGCCACCAAACGGGACGTCGGACTCGATTATTTCGTTTTTCGCAGGCCGATCAGTTCGATATTCAACGGTTATGCGCTACCACCCGAGCAATCCGAGCCGCCCGAGCTCGTGCTCGACGGCGTCCGAACTGTGGACGTGCGCGTGGTCGACGAGCAGGGGCAGCCGATGGCGGGTGTGCCGGTTCGTCCATGGCTTTGTGAAAAGCCAAAGAAGGGAGCCGCTTTGGGTCTTGAAGGGGTCAACGAATTGTACGTTCACACCGACGCGCAAGGCAACGCCGTGTTTCGCGCGCTTCCTTCCGACGCTCTCGGGAAGATCCAGTTCGCGGCCAATCGCGATGGTCATTACCAAGACGAAAAGACGACGTTCGATCCGCAAGGCGAAATGACGGAGCTGACGGTGAAACTTCTCCCCCTCACGAGAGTGCGCGGAAAAGTCAGTTTGGTCGACGGTCGCCCGGCGGGCGGCGCACATGTCATGGTCGACGGTAGCGGTTACGCGGAAGTTACGTCCCAGCAATCGGTGCGCGCCGGAATGGACGGCCGCTTTGAAATCGGCGTTCGGCCAGACAAATTTTACGTGTTCGTCGCCTTTCTCGATCAGTGGGCGACCGCCGCGCAGACGCGCGTCGTCCGACAGGGACAAGCGCCCGAAGACCTCGAGCTGGTCTTGCAGAACGCCACTCGCATTTACGGGCGGCGGACGGTCGGAGAGGACCGGCAGCCCGTACCCGGCGAGTTCGTGACGCTCTCGCTTCAAATCAACGGCGACGTCCACGGTCAGCTTGCGCGGGAGAGACAATTGCCGAACCCAACCAACAGCCCCAGGGAGTTGACGCCTTCGATTCGCCAAAGTCAGTTGACTGGCGAAAACGGGGAATTCGAGTTTTTCGCGGGGCCGGGCAAGCTAAAACTCATGACGCCTGGGGACCTGGACCCGATCGAATTCGACGTGATCGACCAGCCGGCACTGGAACTGAACCTGCACACCGACTGCTTAACCTCGGTCGAATTTGCTGGACGCGTCGTTTTGCGGGCCGATCCTCGGAAGGGCGTCGGGGAACTCGATATCAAGTCGGCGCTTCCAGCGGCGTTCCCGTCAAGCCCAATACGGCGAGGCCTGAATTGGTTTCGCGCCGTCACCGGCGCCGAGGGAGAGTTTTGGGTCCTGCGCGGCCGCAAAGAGATGTGGCTGCACGCGCGGACGGACGACAACCTGCTGGCGGGCATCGTTCATTTGGGGCCGGATGATCCGTCATGCCTGATTTCCTTGGCGCCCGCCGCCTCGACGCGGGGAAGGCTGATCGATTCAAACACGGGCCGGCCGTTGCCGGGCCGGCAGGTCACGTACGGGTGGGTACAAGAGGACAACATGGGGCCTCGTTCCCTCGTCGAATTTGGCGGCGAGGTCAGCACCAACGCCCTGGGAGAGTTTGTCGTCCCCGGCCTGACGGTGGGCTGGAGTTTCAAACTCAGCGTTCGCGTCGCGACCACCGCACGAGTCGGACCTGGGCAGGCTGTTGCGCGGCACGTTGGGTTCGTCAAGCCCAAGCGTGCGGAGCTCGTCGATCTGGGCGATGTCCGAGTCAGCGAATCCAGTACGACTGCTTCACGGACGCTGGCCGACGTCATGGGCGGCGTTTTCGAGGCGAACCAGCCGATCGATGAACGCTTTCGAAAGAGGTTGCGTGAGGCCATGTTTGGCCAGCGGCGGCTGCTCGTGCTCTTCGCCGCCCACGACAGCGCGATCGCTTGGCGCTTCGGCTCGATATTCTTCAGGGTGGAAGACGAAAACGAGGACGCCGATGACTTGCGGCAAGCGCTTGGCAATTATGTGCTGATGGCTATCGACGCCGAGCCGTCGCATCCGCAGGGCGCGCCGCGCCGCTGGGTCGAAGGGATCCATCTCGCCTGGCCCGAGTTCGACGATGCAGTGTTCGCCGTCCTTGACACCAACGGCCGGCCGCTGGCCCAAATCACCGGCACCGAGCTGTCGACGGGCGGAGAGCTCGATTTGACGCGGCTGTCGCAATTTCTGCGCGGGCAGGCCCCGGCGCGCCCGGACGCGGAACAGCTTTTCGCCGCTGCCTTCAAGCAGGCCAAGGAGCAAGGAAAGCACGTGCTCGTCGAACAATGCAGCGCGTTTTCCGCGCCTTGCCTTTTGCTATCGCGGTTCCTCGACGCTCAGAGCGAGTTGCTCGCCAAGGATTTCGTCGTCGTCATGGTCGACGCCCGGCTACCACACGGCCAGCAAGTGATCGACCGTATCCGCCCGAAGCAAGGAAGTGAAATTCCTTGGATCGCGATTCTCGACGCAGAAGGAAATCAGCTTGCGACCAGCGACGTTGCGGGGGGGAATTTCGGGTTTCCGAGCACGCCCGAGGCAGTCGCGGATTTCGAAACGATCATTCGCCGCACAACCACGCATTTGCGCGATGAGGAGATAGGTCGGCTCGTGAAAGGGCTCTCAAGGTA
>DATLQY010000411.1:0-13992 GCA_035534975.1 Pirellulales bacterium | reverse complement strand
TGACCCGGTTTCCGCTCGTCGGAAATCTCAGCGGCGATCGAGTCATTTTGTCCGATCCGACAATCCAGCGACCCCGCCACATGAAAACCGACCACGTGAAGTATAACAAAATCTGGCGGGCCTTGCCGAAATTACTTCGCTGCGCCACCTTTTGGGGCGCGGTGATTCATCGCCGCTTTCTTCGCCCCGCGGCCGGCTTCTTAGCTAATAAGCGCCACGTGATGCCGGCCACGCTCAGCCATCGTTCGGATTCGAAACCTCCATCGGTCGCTGATAATCGGCGGCATGGGGAGCAGGCCTGATACCTGGCCTTAACCGAGCATCGCCAATCGGCGTGCCGGCAACCAAGGTCAAAGGAACTACGCCTGCCCAGACGGGGTGTATCTCCCCCAAGATGCGAGCGCGGATGGGGTTCCGCGGTCCCGGAACTTTATTCGATTTTCGCACGAAGGGTCTGTTGAATAACGACGAGCGCCGAAGGTCTCTGCGACTTTTCCTGGGATCTCGTGGTCGGTTTGCCGGTTTCTCGGCTTCAGGTTTTCCCACAAAGGCGTACTTGATGCGATTCTTCGGCACGACCTCTTCTTCGTTGAAACCCAGGTAGGCTGTGCATGCCGGTGTGCTGCGCGCCGGAGAGACCGGCGTGGTCCGTGTTTCGATCGAAGGGCCACAAGCGTCTTATGCCGGTTCGTCGCGTAACGGAGTGAACAGCGACGATTGGGGCTTTTTCCCCGCGTCCTACCGGTTCAAGACCAAACGCTGACGTGCGCGTGCAAGACCATTTAGCTCGCCAGCTCGGGCCGGTCCTTGAACAGGGCCAGCGCTTCCGGGTTGGCCAGGGCTTCGGCGTTGCGCACCGCTCGACCGTGGATCACGTCGCGAACGGCCAGCTCGACGAGCTTGCCGCTACGGGTGCGGGGAATGTCGGCCACGGCCAGCACCTTGGCCGGAACGTGCCGAGGCGTCGTGTTGCCGCGGATCTGGTCTTTGATCCGGCGTATCAGGCCGTTATCGAGCACGACGCCGTCGCGGAGCTTGACGAACAGCACCACCCGCATGTCGCCCTCCCAATTCTGCCCGACGACGATGCTCTCCAGGACCTCGGGCAGTTGCTCTACCGGCCGATAGATTTCGGCCGTGCCAATCCGCACGCCGCCGGGGTTCAGGACGGCGTCGGAGCGGCCGTAGATCACCATGCCGCCGCGCTCGTTCAGCTCGGCAAAGTCGCCGTGGCACCAGACGCCGGGAAACCGCCCGAAATAGGTCTGGTGATAATTGTCGCCCGGATCGTTCCAAAAACCCAGCGGCATCGAGGGGAACGGGGCCGTGCAGACCAGTTCGCCCTTTTGGCCCACGACCGGCCGGCCCGCGTCGTCGAACACTTGGACGTTCGTTCCCAAGGTCCGGCATTGCAGCTCGCCCCGATAGACCGGACCTATCGGGTTGTCGCTGGCAAAAAAGCCGCACAACTCGGTTCCGCCGGAAATGCTCGAAAGCCGCACGTCACGTTTGATTGCCCGGTAGACGTAATCGAAGTTCTCGCCGTTCAAGGGCGAACCGGTCGACAGGACCGCGCGTAACGACGACAGGTCGTGGGTCTTGGCCGGCTCGAGCCGCACCTTCTCGATCGTCGAGAGGTACTTGGGGCTGGTGCCGAACACGGTCAGCCGCTCCTGGTCCGCAAGGTCAAAGAGGACGTCGAGCTTGGGCGCCAGGGGCGAACCGTCGTAGAGCACCACCGTGCAGCCGACCGCCAGGCCGCTGACGAGCCAGTTCCACATCATCCAGCCCGTGGTGGTGAAATAGAACAAGCGGTCGTCGCGCGTCAGATTGCCGTGCAGGACGTGCTCCGACAGGTGCTTGAGCAGGATGCCGCCGGCCGTGTGGACGATGCACTTGGGGGGCCCGGTCGTGCCCGACGAATACAGAATGTAGAGAGGGTGGTCGGCCGGAAGTTGCTCGAACGTGACGGGGCCGTCCGGGGCGTTTTCCAGAAAGGGGTCCCAGGCCACAGCGTCCGGGACCAATTCGAGGTTCATGTCGGTTGCATTGAGGTACGGTACCACGACAAGGCCCTTGATCGAACCGATGCGCTCGCGGATTTCGCGCACGCGCACGCGCGTGTCGACGCGACGTCCGTTGTCGATATAGCCGTCGACGGCGAACAGCACTTTGGGTTCGATCTGGCGAAAGCGGTCGAAAACGCCCTGCGCGCCGAAGTCGGCCGAGCAGCTTGACCAGACCGCCCCCAGGCTCGCCGTGGCGAGCATGGCGATCACCGCCTCGGGAATGTTGGGCAGGTAGCCTGCCACGCGATCGCCCGGCCCGACCCCCAGTTCTTTCAACGCCGTCGCGGCGCGCCCGACGGCGTGGCCCAGTTGGTGGTACGTGAACGCCGACCTGCGGCCAACCTCGTTTACGGAGACGAGGGCTTCGCGGTCGTCGTCGAAGCGCAGCAGGTTCTCGGCGAAATTGAGCCGCGCGCCCGGAAACCAATGGGCGCCGGGCATGCGATCGAAGTGCTCGACGACCGTATCGTAACGACGGCCCGCCACGACGCCGCAAAAATCCCATACGGCGGCCCAGAATGGCCCCGGCTCGTCGATCGACCAACGGTGCAACGACTCGTAATCCGCCATCGCCGGGTGGCCACGATCGGCCACGAACCGCATGAACGCGGTCAGGTTCGATTCGGCAACCTGATCGGCCGTGGGCTGCCAGAGGATTGGGGTCATGGGATTCTATGTCGCACGCGGCAGGGAATGTCGTGATTTTCGCCCAGGCGGACAAAATATAGTTTACGCCGCCAAAGTCAACGACTACCTGACCGCCGGTCTGGCGATTTCCTTGTTCCTACGCTCCGCCGACCTGTTGCGCGGGTGCCCCGAACACATCGTCGGCCGTTGGGTATGGGGACGCGGAGCGTCCGCGGAATTGGTCCCACGCGGAGCGTGGGAACAAGTAGCTGACAGGCCGAGCGTGGGAACGAGTCGTCACTTTGTCAACTCCGGACGGTCCTTGAACTGCGCCAGCGCCTCCGGGTTGGCCAACGCATCTGCGTTTCGCACCGCTCGGCCGTGGATCACGTCGCGAACGGCCAGCTCGACGAGCTTGCCGCTACGGGTGCGCGGAATGTCGGCTACGGCCAGCACCTTGTCAGGCACGTGCCGCGGTGTTGCGTTGCGCCGGATGTGGTCCTTGATCCGGTTGGTCAGGCGGTCGTCGAGCACGACCCCGTCGCGGAGCTTGACGAACAGCACCACCCTTACATCGCCCCCCCAATCCTGCCCGACGACGATACTCTCTAGGACCTCGGGCATTTGCTCGACCGGCCGATAGATTTCGGCCGTGCCGATCCGCACGCCGCCGGGGTTCAGGATGGCGTCGGAGCGGCCGTAGATCACCATGCCGCCGCGCTCGGTGAGCTCGGCATAGTCTCCGTGGCACCAGACGCCGGGAAACCGTTCGAAGTAGGCCTGGTGGTACTTGGGACCGGGATCTTTCCAAAAACCCAGCGGCATTGTAGGGAACGGCGCCGTGCAGACCAGCTCGCCCTTTTGGCCCACGACCGGCCGGCCCGCGTCGTCGAACACTTGGACGTTCATTCCCAAGGTCCGGCATTGTATCTCGCCCCGATAGACCGCGCCTATCGGGTTACCCATGGCGAAACATCCGCACAGATCGGTGCCGCCGGAAATACTCGAAAGCCGCACGTCGCGTTTGATCGCCCGATAGACGTAATCGAAGTTTTCGCTGTTCAACGGCGATCCGGTCGAAAGGACCGCGCGCAGCGACGACAAATCGTGGGTCTTGGCCGGTTCGAGCCGCACCTTCTCGATGATCGAAAGGTACTTGGGGCTGGTTCCGAACACGGTCAGCCGCTCCCGTTCGGCGAGCTCGAAGAGCGCGTTGAACTTGGACGCCAGGGGTGAACCGTCGTAGAGCACCACCGCGCAGCCGACCGCCAGGCCGCTGACGAGCCAGTTCCACATCATCCAGCCGGTGGTGGTGAAATAGAACAAGCGGTCGTCGCGAGTCAGGTCGCCGTGCAGGACGTGCTCCGAAAGGTGCTTGAGCAGGATGCCGCCGGCCGTGTGGACGATGCACTTGGGCGGCCCGGTCGTGCCCGACGAATAGAGAATGTAAAGCGGGTGGTCGGCCGGAAGTTGTTCGAAGTGGATTGGGCCGCTCGGAGCGTCTGCCAGAAAGCGGTCCCAGGCCACCGCCCCCGGGACCGATTCGATGCCCCCGCCGGGTACGTCAAGGTTCGGGACCATGACGAGTCGCTCGATGGAACCGATGCGCTCACGGACTTCGCGCACGCGCTCGCGCGTATCAATGCGGCGGTCGTTGTCAACATAGCCATCGACGGCGAAAAGGACCTTGGGCTCGATCTGGCCGAAGCGGTCCACGACGCCCTGCGCGCCGAAGTCGGGCGAGCAGCTCGACCAGACCGCCCCCAGGACGGCCGTGGCGAGCATGGCGATCACCGCCTCGGGGATGTTGGGAAGGTAGCCGGCCACGCGGTCGCCCGGCCCGATACCCAGTTCCCTGAGCGAGTGCGCCGTGCGCCCGACGGCGTGGCGCAGTTGCCGGTAGGTGAGCACCGACCGGCGGCCGCTTTCGTTTGCGGACACGAGGGCCTCGCGGTCGTCGTCGAAGCGCAGCAGGTTCTCGGCGAAGTTGAGTCGCGCGCCCGGAAACCAGCGGGCGCCGGGCATGCGGTCGAAGTGCTCGACGACCGTATCGTAACGTCGGCCCGCCACGACCCCGCAAAAATCCCAGACGGCGGCCCAGAAGGGCCCCGGCTCGTCGATCGACCAACGGTGCAGCGATGCGTAATCCGCCATCGCCGGGTGACCACGATTGGCCACGAACCGCATGAACGCTGTCAGGTTCGATTTCGCGACCTGGTCGGCGGTGGGTTGCCAGAGGGGCGTGTCGGTCATGGGTTCATGCTCCCTCTTGGTCCGGGAGAGCCGGTAGCAGGCTGCCCGTCACTTCGCCAAAGCCGACACGGTAGCCCGCGCCTTGGCACCAGGCGGTCATGGTCACGCGGTCGCCGTCGGCCAGGAACCGCCGGATCTCGCCGCCAGTCAGCTCCAGCGGCTGCTTGCCCCCCCAGGTGATCTCCAAGAGCGATCCGCGCGAGTCGGCCGTCGGCCCGCTGATCGTGCCGCTGGCCAAGAGGTCGCCCGTCCTGAGGTTACAGCCGTTAACTGTATGATGGGCCACTTGCTGAGCGAGGTTCCAGTAGAGGTGCCGGTAGTTCGAAGCGCTGATCCTTTGCGGCTGGGACATGGCCTGCGATTGCAGGTGGACCTCAAGCTGGATATCGAAGGACGGATTGCCCGGCGATTTCAGGTAATTCAAGGCCGGCGGCTCCTGTGCCGGCCCGGCAACGCGGAATGGCTCGAGGGCATCGAGTGGAACGACCCACGGCGAGATCGAAGTGCCGAAGTTCTTGGCAAGGAACGGGCCCAAAGGGACGTATTCCCACTTTTGGATGTCGCGAGCGCTCCAGTCATTGACGAGCACCATTCCAAAAACGTGTTCCTCCGCCCGTTCGACGGAGACCGGCTCGCCCAACGGATTGCCTTGGCCGATGAAGCAACCCATTTCCAGCTCGAAATCGACGGCGTTGCTCGGCCCGAACGAGGGCGCCGCGGCGGTCTCGGCCTTGGTTTGGCCGCGCGGGCGAGCGAGGTCGGTTCCGCTGACGACGACCGAGCTGGCCCGGCCATGATAGGCGATCGGCAAGTGAAGCCAATTGGCCGGCAAGGCGTTTTCCGGTCCGCGGAACATCGTGCCGACGTTCGTGGCATGTTCCTTCGACGAATAGAAATCGGTGTAGTCGCCGATCTCGACCGGCAGGAGCAGCTCGACATCGGACTGGCGTACAAGCGCCTCTTGCCGCAACGTCGCGTCGTCGCGCAAGATCGGCTGCTCCTCACGCAGCAAGCAACTGATTCGCTCGCGTGTGCGGCGCCAGGCTTCTCTCTTGAGCGCCATGAAGGCGTTGAGCGAGCTTCGGTCGAAGATTTTTTCTCCACCCGCCGCCTCGCCGAGCAATCCGCGTCGATCCAAAACCGCCAAATCCAGGACGAATTCGCCGATGGCCACGCCGACACGCGGCGCTCCGCCGGCCCGCGGGCGAAACACACCGTAGGGGAGGTTCTGGATCGGAAAATGGGACTCGGGGGCAACGGGTACGAAGCTCCGCAGGTCGGGCGAAGTGGTGGATGTCATGGCAAGCTCAATAGCCCTGATCGGATCGCCATTTATACCGCGCGCAGGTGTAACTGGGGTAGCTGCCTTCAAAAAAGTCGGTTAAATAAATCGACTGCGAGAACTGCCTCGAAGTGCCGCACGATCCCGTCGGCCAGGACGGTATACCGTAGGAGCAGGGTAGCCGCACTCCAACGAAACCGTGGTAATCAGCAGGTGGGAGAGCGAATGGAGCAGGATGTACGGCAGGCCTGGAAACTTTAGACCAACCGTGCCGCGGCCGGCTTGGGCGTCGTGGCGTCGTCGGCTCCGCCCGCGTCGTTGGCCACGTCCATTTCATCGGCGCTCGTTTCCTCGGCGCGTTGGCCTTCGTCGGCGTCGAGCGGAACAAGGAAGCCGGTCAGATACCAGCGCGACGGCGCCTGCGGCTGCACCTCGTCGGGCGAACCGACTTGCCGTCCGCCCGGCCCAGTCGCCGGACCGATCAGTCGAGACGCAAAGCATCGACGAGCTGCTCGCGGACATCGAGGGGAGTCATGGGGCGGGGAAGTTGCTGGTTGTTGGTTGCTGGTTTCGGGTCGTCGGATGTTGGTCGCTTCTGGATGGGCGGCCAGCCGGCCGCCGCCAGGAACTAGCAACTGACAACCACCTCAGCAGCTTGGCAGGTCAGTGAACGGATTTTAATGCCCTGCCGTGGAAATGGGAGATCTTGCAGTTTGCCGCTTTTCCTGCTAGGTTCCTAGGCTAAAATGGAATTGGACGAGGAAAGCCGACCGATACCCTACGGTCGGCGGTAGCCAAGCTGGCTGCTGGTGATCTTTTTCATGACGACTGGTGGCCGCACGGATGCGTGCGGCCTTTATTTTGCGCAAGGGAGACGAGCCGTGGAAACGCTTCTCGATGAAAAAGAGCTTGCCAAACAGATCATCGTCGAAATCGTCCGCCTTTACGGCGGAAAGGCACCAACGAAGACGGGACTTTTCAAGGCATTCTACTTTGCGCACCTGTATTACGTGGGCCGCGCAGTCGGATATCTTTCCAATTGGCCCATCGTGAAAATGCCAGGCGGCCCTGGGATTGATCAGGCCGACCAGCTATTGGCCGAGCTGGTCGACGAGGGAAAACTTGCCGAACGCATTGAGCCGATCGGCCCCTACCAGGCCGTGCAGTACGAAGCTGCGGTGGACGCGATTCCCGAAGGTCTTTCATTGCCGGCGATCGAGGCCATCCGCGAAGCGGTGCTCTTCGTCAAGGATAAGTCCGCCGCCGAACTGAGCGAGCTGACCCATGAGTTCTCCCGCTCGTGGATCAGTGCCGAGATGGGCGCTGAATTGAATATTTACATCGATATTCCGCCCAAGGATGTCTACGAATCTCGACTCGCGAACATGCAACGGGTCGAGAGTGTTTTCGAAGAAGTCTGGGGCCGCTAGGCCTATAGCTTGTGCCATCGCCCAACCGACGCCCCCTTTTGGCCCTACAATCCGGACGCAAGAACGAAAACAACAAATCATTTCTGGGGCATTCAAATGGGCTGTTTATCCAAGCGCGCGATTCAACGGTTGGCTGTGCTACACACCCTTTCGCTATGGCGCAAGGGCGCGTATGGGCCGGTTCGTGTTCATAAGACGCTCTTCTTTGCCGACAAGAACAGCGTCGATGCAACCTGGCGGCTTTTCACCTTCAAGAAGTGGAATCTCGGGCAGTACAGCGACGAGATCGCGTCGGCGCTCAACGACCTTCAGGCCGCCCGGCGTGTATCCACGCTATTCGATGGACCGTCGGAGCGGATCCGCGCCCACGTACCGGCATCGATCCGGCCACGGATCGCGGCCTTCTTCGCCAATTATTTCCAGGAGTGGAGCGCGGCCCTGAAACCGGCCTTCAAGGAGTGGGCGCATTTGCGGAACGTCGACATCATCAATCGCGCTCACCAGGACGCCACATACACGGGTGCGAACCACGGCGATACGATCTTCCGGTCGTTTTCCGCCAAGGAGGTCGAGTTTGATGGTCTAGATGCCGACGTCGCCGAGCAGTTTTCAGACTTAGTCGATGATCGACTCCACGAAGGTCTGCTCAAGAGGGTTGCCCAAGCGGCGGACCGGCCAAGGAAGAACGAGGACTGGCGCCGAATTTACTTTGGCGAAGAGACCGTTTGCGCATAAGGACCGTCGTGATTGGCCTCGGTTGATACCAGTCTCGTTCGCAAGGAGTTGAAGGCGATCGCGGCCCGCAGCAAGGTGGTGCGAAAACTGCTGTACGAGGCCCTTGAGGGTCTCGAGGAAGATCCCTCGCAGTATTCCGAACTTGAGATGTACCCGGCTGAGCTACGGCAGAAGTACCCGGATGTCGTGCTCAGGAAGGTGTATATCGAGCACAATCCGCACAATTATCGGCTCGTTTTCATTCATTGGACTTTTGAAGACAGCTCGGAGCACGTCGACGTGATCTACGCATTTCCGCGTAAGCGGGGGTATCCTATCGACTGGGAACAGGTGGAGCAATTTCTCCGCGATGCTTGATCAAACGGCTGCATTGTTTTTGCTCCCGCGCGCTTTCGAACTCCTCAGACCCCATCGAGCTTGTCTCGATGGTGATCGAGATGGAGTGCTAAAGCCGCCGGCCGTGCTTGCAACAGACCCCTTCGAGCTTGCCTCGATGGTGAATCAGATCATCGGCGCCGAGCGCCAAGCAAGGAAATCTTCTTCACCGACTGCGACGAGCGGGGTGGGTTCGGGGTTTCGGTGCGGCGCGCCGCAGGAGCACGCCATCTGCTAAACCAACCCTGACGAGCGGGGTGGGGTCGTTGTGGCGCCACAGTGCGACGATCCTAAAACAAATCATCGCCAGAAGCGTTGGAGGCATTTCCTTTCGCCGGTTTCTTTTTGCTCCCCGCCTCTTCGGCTTCACCTCCGCCTCGGCCGCCGCGCCCGCCAGGCGCTCCTCCTCGACGAGGTGCTCGCCCGCCTCCTCGCCCCCAACGCCCAACGCGCCGAGGTCGTCAGGGCAACGGTAGCATGGCTTCTTGCGGCCGCGTGACGAGCGGTGCGCCTCGGGTTCCTCTTCGTCCTCGTCTTCGTAGTCGAGCAGGGGCACCACCGCTCGGCATTAAAAACCATGGCCGCGCGAGGAATTCGCCTCAGTTGAATAGGTTCAGTCGGCGAAAGGAGGCCAAGTCCGGCCGGCTCGACCAAGGAAGGCTGCGCCTCTTCGGAAACCGGTCCCACATCAAGCAGCCACCCGCAGCGCCTTGTTCAGCGCGGGCATCAACTCCTTGGCGAACAGCTCCATGCTCCGCAACCAGCTCGCCTTGTCGTCCCAGTCGTAGCTCATCAGCACCAACGTGCCGAACGTGCCGGTCTCGTCGATCATTGCCAACAGCCGCTTGAGCACCTCGTCGACGTCGCCCGCCATGATCTGTTCGCTCATCAGGAAATCCAGGTTGCAGTCGGCGTCGGACATGTTCAAGTCGCGCTTGTAGAGTTTTCTCCCCAGCCCGCGATCGAAAAGCATACCGATGTATTCGAAGTTGCGGCCGAGCGAGTTGTGGCGGGCGATCCGCCGAGCTTCGGCCGTGGTGTCGGCCAGAAAGATCGAGCGGCAAATCTTCCAGCTCGCCCGGTCGGGCCGCCGCCCGGCCGCCAGCGCCGCTTGCTCGTAGGTCTGCCAATGGTCGGCCAGCACGTTGGCGGTCACCAGGCAATGGCTGAACGGCTGGAAGCCGAGCCGGCCCGCGTTCTTCATCGTCGGCGAGCCGCGGCTCATGGCGGGTAGCGCGATCGGCGGGTGCGGACGCTGCAACGGTTTCGGGACGTAGCCGATCTTCGTCTCCGTATCGACGTTTTTCGCGAGGCTGATCTTCCAGAACTTTCCGTCGTACTCGTAGGGCGGCTCCGACGACCAGAGCTTGAGGATGATCTCGATCGCCTCGTCGGACATCGCCGCGCCGAACTTGGGATCGATGCCGAACAGCTCCTGATCGGTGCTCACGCTGCCGGGACCGAAACAGAGGTTGAGCCGCCCCTTCGACAGATGATCGAGAAATGCCAGCCGGCCGGCCACGTGGGCCGGGTGGTGCTGTTGCAGGCAAACCGGCGCCGGACCGAGGCGGATCGTGCGGGTTTCGCCCAGGGCGCGGGCAATGAAAATCTCCGGCATCACGATCCGCTCGTACTGCATCGTGTGGTGCTCGCCGATCCAGAACTCGCTGAATCCAAGCTCCTCGGCGCGGACGATCAACTCCAGGTCCTCGTCGCAACACTGCGCCAGCGGCTTGGCCGGGTCGTGAAAGGGCATGATGAACATGCCGTAGTTGGTCATGGGTCCGTTGTCATGGGTCATGTTGTAGGGGTGCGTCGCATGGGGTTGGTGGGACGGCTCGCCTGCAAGATTGTGAGGGTTGATCGCACCGTGTGTCAAGCGTTTTCGAGGCGGGGGGCCTTCTGGTCGCTGCGCAACGAGAAGGCACAGCCAATCGCCGGCCGCCGCACTGCGGAGAAGCTGCGGAGAAGCCCGCCGCTTGCACGCTGCTCGGAATTGTGGAGAATTCGTTGTTCTCTAGGAGCACGCCCTGATGGACCCCGCCGCACTCGAATTCTTCAAGCGCATCCTCGAGACGCCCAGCCCGTCGGGCTTCGAGCGTCCCGTGCAGGACCTCGTTCGTGAGTACCTCGCGCCGGTCGCCGACCGCGTGACGACCGACCTGCACGGCAACGTGATCGCGGTCAAGAACCCCGCGGGCCGTCTGCGGGTCATGCTGGCCGGGCATTGCGACCAGATCGGCATGCTGGTGCAGCACATCGACGCCGAGGGATTTCTCTACACGCAACCGATCGGCGGCTGGGACCCTCAGGTGCTCATCGGTCAGAAAATGACGGTCTGGACCGCCTCCGGGCCAGTGCCGGCGGTGATTGCGCGTAAGCCGATCCACTTGCTGGCCGACGACGAGCGAAACAAGGTGCCCAAGCTCAAGGACCTCTGGCTCGACATGGGAGCCAAAGACAAGGACGACGCCGCGGGCGTGGTCAAGATCGGCGACCCCGTGACTTTGGAACTCGGCTTTCGTCCGATGCGCAACGGCCTGGCGTGCGCGCCGGCGATGGACGACAAATCGGGCCTGTGGGTGGTGCTCGAGGCCTTTCGCCGCGCGAGCCTCAAGCCGCTCGACTGCGCACTTTACGTCGTTTCGACGGTGCAGGAGGAAATCGGCCTGCGCGGGGCCCAGACGAGCGCGTTCGGGATCGACCCGCAAGTCGGCATTGCCGTCGACGTGACGCACGCCACCGACTGTCCGACGATCGACAAGAAACAAGAGGGGGACGTGGCGTTGGGGGCCGGGCCGGTGATCTATCGCGGTCCGAACATGAACCCGGTGGTGGTCGAACGTCTGCGGCGGGCCGCCGCCGATGCCGAGATCCCCTACCAGGTGGCCGCCAGCGGGCGGGCGACGCCCACCGACGCCAACAGCATGCAGATCAGCCGCGCCGGCATGGCCGTGGCCCTGGTCAGCATTCCCAACCGTTACATGCACAGCCCAGTCGAAATGATCTCACTGGACGATATCGACCGTGCCGCCGAGTTGTTGGCCCGCTTCGCCGCCGGCCTCCATGCCGATGACGATTTCCGGCCATGATCCCATCCGAACCATCGATTTCCCAGGGGACTCGAATGGCTCTTCTGCTCTCGCTCAATGGGCCGAACCCAGGGCAAAGGTACCTGATCCCCAAGGGATGCGCCGTTTTGGGACGCGATGCCGATTGCGAGATTGTCCTCGGTTTTTCGGCCGTTAGCCGGAGACACGCTCAGATCACGTTGATCGATGACGATTACTACATCGAAGACTTGCAAAGCCGCAATGGCACGTTCGTCAACGGTGAGGCGGTTCGCGTCATGTGAAATTCGAAACCGTGAATGCACTATTCCGCCCCGACGTGGGCGCCCTTCTCGGCCACCGAGCGTTTCAGGAAAAGCACCACGAGCGCGAGCGCCACCCCCAGCACGGCCGCCACCCAGAAGACGTCGAAGTAAGCCATCGACGCCGCTTGCTGCTCCCTGAGGTCCACGAGCGATTGCAACGCTATCTGCTGCGACGGCGCTGACCCGGTTTGCTGGGAGAAGAAGGCCTGGCCCTGCTCCAGGTAGGAACGTGCCGCAGGGTTGAGGGGATCGAGAAACTCCCCCATACGCCACGTGTGGAACTGATCGCGGCGCACCTGGAGGGTCTGGGCCATCGACGTGCCGAAGCTGCCCCCTTCGTTGCGGAGCAATGCGAACAGGCCCACGGCCGCCGCGCGTAAGTGGCGGGGGGTGTACATGAAGGCCGCGACGTTGATCGGGGCAAACGCCATCCCCAGGCCGGCGATCAGGACCACCCGCGGCCAGATCACCTGCCGCGGGCTGATCTGCAGGTTCATGTACGCCATCCGGTAGCTCCCGGCGGCGACGATGAGCAACCCGCCGGCGATCAGCCAGCGGGCGTCGGCTCCCCGGCCGAGCAAGGCGCCGACGACCAACAGCATGGTGACCGACGCGATGCCGGAGGGGGACATGACCAGCCCCGAGTGATAGGCGTCGTAGCCAAACAGCGACTGGAGCAAGCCCGGCAGCGACGTGCTCGCGGCGTAAAGCACGGCGTACGCGCCGAAGATAATGAGGCTGCACACCAGGAAGTTGCGTTCGCCCAGCGGCCGGAAGTTGACCACCGGATTCTGATGACGCATCTCCCAGACGATCAGGCCGACGCCCCCCAGCACGAACAGGATCAACAGTGTTTGGACCTTTCCGAACGGGTCACCCAGCCAGTCCCATTCCTGTCCCTTGCTGAGCAGCACTTCCCATGACGACATGGCCAACGCCAGCAGCCCCAGACCAAGGTAGTCGAACCTAAGCGGCATGCGGCGCAGCTCGGCACGCTCCTTTTTGAGGTAATCGGGGTCGGCCACGACGAAGTAGCAGATCAAGAGGGCCAGGCAGCCTATCGGGATGTTGATGTAGAAGATCCAACGCCAGTTGTGGAAGTCGGTGAGGTACCCACCCAACGTCGGACCGACGACCGGCGCCGTCAAGGCCGCGATGCCGAACATAGTCATTGCCGCTCCCTGCTTCTCGGGCGGGAAACTGTCCATCAAGATTCCCTGGCTGGACGGCTGCAGTCCGCCGCCCGCCAGGCCCTGGATTACCCGGAACAGGATAATCTGCCCCAGACTCGTGGCCATGCCGCACAGCGCCGAGGCGATGGTGAAGACGGCGATCGACAGCAGGAAATAATTGCGACGGCCCAGATGGGCCGAGAGCCAGCCGGAGATCGGCAGAATGGTGGCGTTGGCGGCGAGGTAGCTGGTGAGGACCCATTCGGAATCGATCACCGCCGCCGACAGTCCGCCCGCGATGTACCTCAGCGCGACGTTCGCAATCGTCGTGTCCAGTACCTCCATGAACGTGGGGATGATCACCGCGGCGGCGACGACCCAAGGATTGATCGCCGGGCGGCTGACTGCGGCTGGGGCAAGTGCGACGCTGCTCATGGTGCGTGCTCCGCGGTGGCCAAACGACCCGTGCGCCTTAGGGATTGGTGTCCGTCACGCCGTGTGGAAGTTGGGCATACGGTTGCAGGAATTCCCCGGCGGGGTACTTGGTTTAGCCCGGATTATTCATAGAGTGGTAGAAGGAGCCTCGGCGGGGCACGAGACTCGGGAATTGTGGTCAGAGGCACCCGGGCGCGCACGATCGGTCGATAGGCCCCCTTTCCCCCCAGCGTCACGG
>DATLQY010000410.1:0-11475 GCA_035534975.1 Pirellulales bacterium | reverse complement strand
GAAGGACCGCGCGGTCGCGCGCCGCCTCGTCGAGCGGGTCGAGCGGGCCGGCTACCAGGCGATCGTCGTGACGGTCGACTTGGGAGAATGGAAAGACGCCGACCGGCGGAACCGTTTTACGTTGCCCAAGGGGATGCTCGTCCGGCACTTGCGCGACGTCGGTTTCGACCAGGTCACCGAAGAGATGAGCTACCAGGACGTGCTCGACTTCAACGAGCGTGCCTGGGATCTTTCGCTGTCGTGGGAGTTCTTCGACTGGCTTCGCTCGATCACGACGTTGCCGCTCTTGATCAAGGGTGTTTTGCGCGGCGAGGATGCGAGAAAAGCCGTTTCGATTGGGCTGGAAGGGGTCATCGTCTCGAACCACGGCGGCCGGAAGCTCGATGGTATGCCCGCCAGCATCACCATGTTGCCTGGCGTCGTCGAGGCGGTCGACGGACGTGCCGAAGTCTACCTGGACGGCGGCGTTCGCCGCGGAACCGACGTGCTCAAGGCGCTCGCGTTGGGGGCCAAAGCGGTGCTCATCGGACGTCCTTACGCCTGGGCGTTGGCGGCCGACGGTGAAGACGGCGTGCGCAAGGTCATCGAGTTGTTGCGCGAAGAACTGCTCAATGCGATGATCGCCACAGGTTGCGCCAAGATCCGCGAGATCCGCCCCTCGTTAGTCATGAACGATACTTCACGCGGCCAGGAATGAGACATTGGGCTCCTCTCCCCCGAGAGGCATCTGGAGGTAACGCCCGCGGCAAGAACTCCTGCGTCTCCACGACCCCCAGAGGAAGCAGCCATCGACCTCCCATTACGAACGAAGCCGACTGCGCCCGGCGGGGCAGGTCGTTGCCGCGCCACACTCCTTTGTTCCCCCCCGGCGCTGACGGTGCCATGTGGGTGGTGGAGCGATCGTCGATGGAGCACCAGGAGTTTTTGCCGCGGGCGGTCGCGCGGTTTCACGGCCGCCGCCGGTGAGGACTTCCCAAGGGCGTGCGGCGACCGTCGGCGGCGCGCGGCGGCACCAAGAAACGTCCGGCACCTTCCCGCCCGCGATGCGTTGGGCGGCGCCATGATGCCGCGGGCCCGAATGCTCAATCTACACATGGAGGATACTTCCCGTCGGCGTAGTCGTGCCGAGGGCGGTGCGGGGATGGAGTAATCCAGCCTCGCGCAAGGAACCCCAGGCGACCGATGACCGGCCGCCCCGGTGTCCGCCTCCACGCCGTGGCGGCGCGGCGACAGCGCCGCGTCGCCGGCACCACCGCTTCGCGAAGAAAACCGACTCCGCATCCCCCGACTTTTAATGCGGCGACGTCGCGCGAGGGGTGGAGTGTGGCGCGGCAAGATGGCCGCCGCTACGCGGCTTGCTCACTGGCGTGGGGATGGCGGAGATCGTTTTTCTTCGCTGCGCGCGCGTTTTTTTCCGACCCCCGATGGAAGCAAAACAACTACGAACCAGGCGCTGCGACACAGGACTCTTGATAGATGGCCAGAAGAGCTCCCAAGATCCGATGGACATTATCCAGATAGTATCGATCGCGATTCAACAGGGCCGCATCGTTAACGAGCCGTAGAAACTGCCAGGTCTCGCCGGTCGTGACACAACCGAACACGGGGGAAACCGCTCGCCCGGCACTGGCGTTGAATCTTCGCGCCGCGACCATTTGCGCGATACATTGCCCGAGGCCAATCTCGATGTCATTCTTCTTCGCCTCGACCACCGTCATGAGAGGCGCGTGCAGGGGCGGCAGGGCGGGACCAATGGCCAGAATGAAATCGCACTCGCCAATCAATCCGTCGTCGGGATCGACATCCAAGCGTTGCCCGGAGTAGATCGCAAACTGGTCGCCGCTGAGCTCACGCGCGGCAAGAAGGATTGGGACGACGATGAACTCACTGCGGGCCTTTTCGCTGATCAACGCCAGACGTGTTCCACGAGCCAGCCATCCCGGCAGCCAATCAGGGACCGGTGCGGACGGTGAACTTGGAAACAAGTCCGCCTCCTGAGTCACAATGCCGAATTGGCGTTCGACGGCCTCCAAGGTAAAGTCGCTGTAGGCCATGGTCGTTTCCTCACCGCGCGGAGTATAACCCGGCGGACGCGCCCTGGCAAACGCCGGCGGAACGTCTCATCCCCGGCCGCTCGGCGTAAATCGCCTATAGCCCGTTTCCGGCATCCTGGTAGAAGAAGTAACGCTGCATCCAGAATCGCCCTTTCCTCGAATTCGCGTACCGCGAGAAGCGGTGGGCGTGATGCACCCAGCTCTGCGAGCTGACTTCCACCAGCTTGTGCCGGTTCTCGCCCAGCCGCTCGGGCTCAGGCATTCCGTACCGGCCCAGGACCCAGGGGCTGATGCGCCGTGTATGGATACCCATCATCCGATCGTCGGGATTGTAGACGACCAACAGCCGGTCGAGCTGGCTCCAGGCGTTGCTGTACCGCCCCTCGGGCCAAAGAAAGCGCGGATCGAAAGCCGGCACCAGGAAGCAGGCCTGGATCGGCCGGTGGCCGGTGAAGCACGGCGGCGGCAAAGGCTCGCCCGCCACCTCGCCGGAAGCCAACCCTTCGAGCGCGGCGCACGCGGTACGGCAACCGATGCTGTGCCCCGTGAGGCTCAACGGCAACTTGGGATCGAGCTGGTCGATGAGCGCGGCGAGGTAATAACCCTGCCGCTCGCTCCAAACCATTTTGACGCGAAAGTTGTCGATGGCGTTCATGCGCGGAATGTGCTCGGCCGGCCACGACCAAAGCACCAGTCGGAATGCGGGCACGTCGTTGCCGATCCCGCGGTAACACCGCCAACCGCAACGGACCGCCCATTTGTGGTTCAGGAAACTGCCATGCACGAAGAAGGTCGTGGGCAGGCTGGGGTCCATCGCCGCCACGAATTCCTCGCGGCTATAGCGAAGCCAACCACGCGCGTCGTCGTACTTCCAATACGTGAGTCGTTCGAACCCGCTTTCCAAGCCCTCGCAGTGGGGGGCTTGCCGGGCGTTGACAACCCAATACTCACGGCAGCATCGTTGCGGAACGACTGTCCGGCACCACCGCCCGAACACCGTGTCATAAGACTGTGCCGCGGAAGTCGCGGCGAAGGCGAACCAAGTTACGCCGATCGTCACGATGATTCGCGCCATGCGCACTGTGGCCGCCAGGGGGGTCAGTCCCATGCTCGCGGCAACGGAAGTCATCGGCAAGTCCGGAAAGAAAGTGGGAGTGTATCGGTTGTATCGGCGTTTCGGGCGACATCCGTTGCGTCAATCCCTCCGTGCGGTAGACGAATGGCCTGGCAGTGAGCCCTGCAAAAGGGGTAGTCTGGGGACTTCGCGGGTCGTTTTCTTGCGATGAAAGGGTCGCCGGTCACGGGCACGCAAGGGAAAACATCGGGGCGCGGACCGTTGCCCAATGGTCGAGAGAGCGTTCGACCAAATACGCAGGCGGCTTTTTCCTTTTCCCACGACTTATACTTCGCGCGGCCAGGAATAGGAGATTTCCCGGTCCGACCCCCGGCTTGCCCTGGGTGAAGAATCAGTTAGACTGGTCTAATAGACGCGTCTAAACACGAGGTGCATATGACTTCCATCAGCTATTATGAAGCCCGAACGCATTTCTCGGAGCTGCTCGACCAGGTCGCGCGGGGAAAGAGAATCCTGATCACGCGCCGCGGACGTCCCGCGGCACTGCTGACGCCGCCCCCCGACGATGCCCGCAAGGACGTCAAACAGGTGATCGGGGAGATGAAAGCCCTGCGGCGTGGCAACACGCTCGGCAAGGGGCTGTCGATCCGCGATCTGGTTGACGAAGGTCGGCGTTTCTGAACCGATCGGAAGAGGGACGGTGATGGTGAAGACGCGGGGAAAGACAAAAGCGGCGGCATTCGTCCTGGACTGTTCGTTGACCGTGGCGTGGTTTTTCGAGGACGAAGCGGACGATTACGCGGAGGCCGTCGAAGATTCGTTATCGGCGGCGGCGGCGGTGGTGCCGACACTCTGGCCACTCGAAGTGGCGAACGTGCTGGTGATGGGGGAGCGGCGCAAGCGCGCGACGGAGGCCAAAGTGACGACGTTCCTGGGGTTACTCAAATCCCTGCCGATCGCGCTGGACGACGAAACTGCCAGCCATGCATGGCGGGAGTCGATCCATTTGGCCCGTACACACCAGCTCTCGGTCTATGACGCCGCTTATTTGGAACTGGCCCTGCGGCGGGGTCTACCGCTGGCCACACTCGACGGTAAGCTGCATGCCGTTGCCGCTGCCGCAGGCGTCCCGAAATACGAACCGTAAACTGTCCGTCAATTGAGCAAATCGGAACTCTCACGAGTTCCGCTACGGTTTGCGCTACGGTCGCGCGACGCGCGGCGGACGTTCCAGATCAGGTAGCACACGACCGCCGCATTGATCGCGGTCACGACGAGTTTCGGCAGCGTCACGCGCCGGACAAGTTCGTACGCTTCGAAGGGGATCAGCGAGCCGGTCATGATGATCGTGAAATACTCGGCCCATCGTTTGCGGAGGCAGAGTCCCACGCCCTCGGTGGCAAACAAGGCGGCATAAACGAGCGACGCCGCGCTGATTTCGATCAGAGTGGCCTCGTTGGCCGCCGACACGAAGGCGAGCAGACGGCGCAATGGCTCGTGCGACATGACGATCTGCGATGCCCGCGCCCAATGACGGAGCGCCTCGGCGGTGTCCGCGTCGAGAAACTTCAACGTCCCGGCGGCGACCGCCACCAACAGGCCGGCCTTGACGAGCTTGAAAATGCCAATCGCCAACAGCATTCGGTTACTGCGCTCAGCTCGATCGTGTTGGTCCATCACTTCGCTCGCTTTCCTTCGCCAATCCCCGCGCCGGCGGCGCCGCAGTTGCCTTCGGTGCGCGGACCGACATACAATAGCCGCCGCCAGCGAGGTTTGATAGGCTGGTCCCGCCCCCGATGGACTTACGGAAAAACCCGCATGGCAGATCGAGACGGGTCCGATGCGCCAAGCGCGCCGGTTCGCGCCGAGACAGTCGCCGGCGACGGAGGCGCGAAGCCGACCAACGTGCGGATGCTGGTGCTGGCGCTGTCGTGCGGCGTTTCCTTCGTGCTCTATCTGCACCGTTACGTCTGGGGTTTCGTCAAGAAGGATGTGCAAGACGAGTTCGGCTGGAACGCGGAGACATTGGGGTGGCTGGACGGTTTGTTTCCGGCGAGTTACGGGGTTAGTCAAATCCCCATCGGCATGTTTTGCGACTGGTTCGGGTCGCACCTCCTGCTCGGCGCCATGATCCTCGCCTGGTCGCTTGCCCTGGCGGGCACGGCCTGGGCGAATACGCCGGTGTCGATGGCCGGCGTGCGGCTGACGTTCGGACTGGCGCAGTCCGGCTGCTACCCGGCCCTGGCCAAGGTTTCGAAAAACTGGTTTCCCGTCGACGTGCGAAGCACCGCGCAGGGCCTGATCGCCACGTTCTTTGGCCGTGGCGGCGGGGCCATGTCGTTCGTGCTTTTCGGCACCGTGCTTGTCGGTTGGCTGGAAATCCCGTGGCGCAGGGCCGTCGGCGTGTTTACGCTCGTGGGCCTGGCGGCCGGCGCGTCGTTCCTGCTCTTGTTTCGCAACACGCCCAGGGAGCACCCTTGGGCCAACGCGGCCGAGGCGGAGCTGATCGCGGCCGGCGACCCGCACGCGGCCTACGCGACCCGCTCGCGCGTCAGGTGGGCGGCGCTCTTGGGGAGCCGCACGATTCTGTTTCTTTTCGCGCGGTCGTTTGCCAGCAACATGGCCGACGTGCTTTTCGTCTATTGGGTGCCGCTCTATCTGCGCACTGAAAAAGAAGCCGGCATTTCATCGGCCGGCTGGATGGCGGCCTTGCCCTTGGTCGGCGGGGCGTTCGGGGGAGTGGCGAGCGGCATGATTCAGAGCCACCTGATCCGATCGCTCGGCTGGCGGCGGTGGGCACGGGCGACCGTCGGAATGACCGGCAAACTTCTTGCCGCCGCGACGATCGTCTCTTGCGCCTTTCCTCACGACGCCATGACGGTCGTCTGCACGTTCATGGCCGTCAAGTTCTTCGCCGACTGCGATCAGCCCGCCGAGTGGGGCGCGCTGAGCGACGTTGCCGGGCGCAACGCAGCCACCGTCTTCGCCTGTGTGAACACGGTCGGCTCCCTTGGTGGCTTCGTAGCCGGACCGCTGATGGGATCGTTGCTCCTGTCGTTCAGCGGCTCGAACCAGCCGACGGCGGCCGGCTGGAACGCGCTCTTCCTCGTCACGGCGCTTGAATACGTGACGGCCGCGGCATGCTGGCCGTTCATCGATTGCGGCCGGCCGCTCGACCTCAGTTCATCCCCAGGGCCTTCATCGCCGCCGTCATCGGGTCCGAGAAGAAGACCGGATCGACGCGCTCCATGATGTCGCCCGACACATCGAGGAAGTTGCGCTTGTTCTCCAGCGGGACCAAGGCCCGGCGAGCGCCGTTGTCCATCCCCACCTGCAAAGGCTCGGCCAACGAACGAACGGTCTTGATGTTCCCTTGAATGCTCAGATCGCCGAGGATCACCAAACCCGCCTGCACAGACTGGCGTTTGATCGCTGAGTAGACGGCGACCACCAGCGCGATCCCGGCCTCGCAAGGCACATGGTTGCTCAAGAGGTCGATGGCCTCCACGTGAAAGTCGGTCGTGTCGACATGTTGGCCGACACCCATCTTGACCTTCTGCCCCATCAGGTAGGCGAAGGCCCGCTGGATCGATTCCTTCATCGGTCCTTCGATCCCACCGGCGATCTTGAGCTTTCCCGTGCCGGGAGAACAACCGACCTCCAAGCGGTAAAGCCCGACCTTGCCCTGATCGTCCACCGAGGCCGTGTAAACCGAGCCAGGCGCGAGCGGGTCGGTCGCGATCATGTCGCGGCCCCCCTGTTCGGGCACGCCGACGAAGCGCTCCTCACGGGTCTCGTTGTCGACGAGCGAGAACGACGTCTGGTGGTACTCGAAGGAGCCCATTTTCTTCAATTGCTCCTTGACGCGGCGACGGCCCTCCAGCGCCAGGTCGACCAGTTCGGCCAGCTCATCCTTCGATAATTCGCCGTCGGGGTAGACCAGCTTCACCAGGCCCGAGACCGTCTTCCGAACGGCCTTCACGTCGCGGGCGTTGAGATGGGAGCCGAGGGAAAAATGGCGATCGATGATCTCCGTGAAGTTGTGCTTCCGTAGTTCCCGCAGCGCCTCGGCCAAGTAGTCGACGATGAAGCCATAATGGTCCGTGAAGAACTCGACTCGCATCTTGGGCACTTCCCAGCCGGGGAGGTAGAAATGGACGCGGTCGAGGAAGGCCATGTCTTCGCGGATGACGTCGGGCATGGGCATGAACAGGTGCGACGACCGCACCATCACATCGACGGGCTGGTTCGTGTTGCCGAACAGGGCGATCGATGCCATCCCCGAAAGCGAGTCTTTTCCACGCGCAAACGTGCCCGACTCGCAGTAGGTCTTAAGCGTCGTCACGACCTCCTTGGGCATCTTTTGCAGATCGGCCACCTCGTCGAAGCCGATGGCGTCCCAAATGCCGACCAGACCCATCTTGTTCGTGGCCATGTTGTAGAACAGGTTGGCCACGGTCGTGGGGCCGGTCATCAGGATCACATAGGGCGAAAGTTCCTGGTAGGCGTAGCTCTTGCCCGTGCCGCGCGGCCCCAGCTCGACGAGGTTGTAGTTGTGCTCGCACAGTGGGAGCAGCCGCGTCAGCAGCAGTAACTTCAGCCGCCGCGCGAAGTGCGCCGGCTCCATGCCGACCGAGCGCAGAAGCAGGTCGATCCACTCGTCGGTCGAGAACCGGCGTCGGCCGGCGCGGTACTCGTCCAGGTCGAAGCTCGCCACCTGGATCGGCTTGATGGTCTCGATCCAGAACGGGCTTTTTTTCCCTTTCTGTTCTTCGTCGTACTGGTGTTTCAGGTCGATTTGCGCCCAGATCCCGCCCATCAGCAAGCGGTCGTATTCTCGCAGGTAATGCTCCGGCACGTGGATGTACTTGTGGCCGAAGTTCTTGAGATCCGCCCAGTATTTGTCGTCGTCGGCAAGGTAGCGAACCTGCACCTTGTCGATCAGCGAGTGCCGGCCCTTGTCTTTGACCAGCGACTGCGCCTTGTTCGCCTCGTCGGGCCGGACGAAATTGGTCGAGAGAGTCGAGTTGACCAGCCTCAGGCCGGCGTCGATGGCAACCGGATCATCCGTGGCGCAGTACTTCCCCAGCAGGTACTCCAGTACATACACCGGCACATTGGCCCCGACCTTCACCTTGCGGACCAAGTCCTTGCGGACTACCTTTCCGGCGAAGACAGTAGCGGCTTTTTGATCGAGTGCGGACATGTTCATTCCATTCTCTACTGCGCACATCGTAGGTTAGGCTTTCCAGCCTGACAGGCCCACGAGTTGCGAGAGTCAGGCTGGAAAGCCTAACCTACGTCAGACGTCCCCGCGAGCGGTATATATCACATCGAAATGGCCACTTTGATCGTGAGTGGGTCGCCCAGCTCCATGCCGCTGGCGGCGTCGGCCAGATGGACCACGACGGTCTTGGGCTCGATCTCCTCGGTGATCATCACGGTCACGGTGTTCGGCTCGATACGCTTCGCATCCTGTTCGGCGACCCTTAGCTTGACCTCGCCCGTGGCGTCCTCGAAGCCGTAGGATGCGCTTACAGGGACTGAAACGCATTTCTTGTTGGCCCGAACTTCAACTCGCACCTTGGGCGGCTCGAAGCCGAACAGGCCCGATTCGCTCCGCGTCCCCGCCACCAGCACGGAGAAGAACCGTGTCGTCAGTTTGGCCGTTCCAGGCTTGAGTGTCCAGTCGATGCCCGACGCGGGCGCGGCACGCCGGCTGGCCGTCGTCAGCACGACCAGCTGGACGATCAGCTCCTGAGGCGACAGGCCGCCGTGGAAGTAGGCCCGCGCTCCTCCCTTGCTCTTGAAGCAGGCGAAAGGCCAGGGGGTGGCGATGTCGAACTCGCTTTCGATACCCAGCGAGGCCAGCGACGTCCGCAGGTACGAGGGCTCCGACGTGCCCCCCAATCCAACCCAGACCCGACGGTGCAAGTCTTCAACCTTGCCGCCCGGCGATTCGATCTTCATGTCGTCGCCGATCTCGTCGGCGAACAGGTAGCCATGATCGGCCGTCAACACAATTGAGCGGACACCCTGGTCGCCAAGAATCCGCACCATCCGCCTCAGGTAGGTCAACATGCTGTCCATGTGCAGCCGGGCAAGCTTGGTGTCGCTCTCGCCGAACTCGTCAATCTCCTGAGACGTGACCAGCACCAGCTCGGCCGATTGGATGCCGTCGCGCACCTTTTTCGACGGCTTGGGGAGCAGGTCGTCGAGTTTGCAGTCGAACACGGGCACTCCCGTGTGCCGTTTCAAAAAAGCGACCCGGTCCTTGCGGTCCTTGACCACCGTGCCGTCGATTTCCAGGGCCAGCTTGCCGCCCCCCACGGCCACGACCTTGGCCGACTCGCCGGCCCTGGGCAAGAGCGCCGCCATGCCGATCTCGGTGATCGTGGGCACGGTGCCCAGGAGTGGCTCGAGGGTCAGCTCGCAGTCGTCCTTGAGCAGGCGGCACAGCTCGCGCGCCATCTCGTAACGCAATGCATCGACCCAGACGTATGCCAGCTTCCCGTCGCCCAGCCTCGGCTTCACGCGCATCTGGAATATGTCGCGTTGGCGCGCCAGGCCGGCGATGGGGTGCCTGGCCTTCTGGAATTGCGTCACGAAATGCTTCGCCAGCGCGGAGCCGACCTCGACATAGCGCTGTTCGGCTTTGGCGATGAGCTTTTCGAGTCCTTGGTGCTCGCCGCCGCCGTCAAAGTCGAAGTTGTACTTGCGGCTTTCGAGGTGGCGGTGGTGTGTGTCGAGCAGGCACCACGGTTGGTCGTTCTGGGCATAGGCTTTAACTAGCGCCGGCACGTCCGCCGGCGCGCCTTTGATTTCCATTGCCAGGCGGTCGGCTTCGAGCAGCACCTCCGCGGCCGCCGCGATCAACGCCCAGCGCGCTTGGACGGCGGGCTCGACCTCGGCCCAGAAGCCCGACAAGTGGGAATTGGCCGTTTCCAACAGCTCAGGCGTCGCCGCGGCTAGCAGCGATTCTTCGACTTGGCGCAGCATTGCCCGCTCCAGAGCGAAAAACGTCTCGGGGGCGATTGGTGCCCGCTCGCCCGTAGCGGAACTCGTGAGAGTTCCGACTTGCCCGCGTCCAGCTGAGCTCGCAAGAGATCTGGAACGCAGCAGTTCGCTTGTAGCGGAACTCGTGAGAGTTCCGACTTGGCGTAATTCCCGCTCGGCCTTGTTGGCGGCCTCGACATAGCCGTCGCGGTACTCGCGGTTGTTCCGCCACGCGCGGGCGAGTCGCACGCAAGCATCGACGCCACCGGCCGAAGCCGCCAGTTTGACCGCAGCCAACGCCGCGGGCGCCTGCCCGCCCAGCGCCGCGACCAGGTCGGTGAGCAGCACATGCCGCGCCAGCCGCTCGCGCAGGTTTGCCAGCGTGGGGGAATTCGAAAGATCGATCTCGAAGCCGGCTTGCAGAAGCTTGCGCAGCTCCGTGTGGGCCGACTTCTTTTCGATTTCCTCGTCGTACCGCTCGTCATGGAGTAGGGCCAGGGCGACGTCCTGTGGGTTCGCCGTTCCGAAGATCAGCGACAGGATGCCGGTCGAGATGTCTTTTCCCTTCTCGGCGAGCGAGTTCAGGTTGGCCAGCGAGAGTTTGCCGGTCTCGACCTGCTTTTCGATCTCGGCCACCTGTTCGTCACCGAGGATGGGCCTCAAGGCGTTTCGGGCGACGACGGCCAGCTTGGTGTTGCGGTTCGGCGGCTGTTGGCCGGGGCGCATGACTACGCCCGCCGCCTCTAGTTCGGCCAAGGCGTTATGCGTATCGGCCTGATCCAAGGGGACGTAGACGACCAGCCGTGGCGGCCCCAGGCCGTTGAGCAAGTGATCGATTTCGCGTCGCAGCGCGAAGAAGCTGCCGTCGTAGCGCGCGATGGTAGTTTCGGGAATGGGCAGATCGGCCGCGACATCCTGGTAGTACCGCTCCGGGTCGTACCAGACGACCAGCCCGTGGTCGGCGACCTGCCTGGCGATCATGCTTACTAGGTGCTGTGTTACGACGCCTCGCGTCATGGCTTCACGGCTCATCAGGCGCCTCGACTTTTCCCGCGGCGCAGCGCCAGTCTTTGGACCCCGCTCGTGGCCAGCATCGCAGCGGGAGGAAGTGAAGCGGCAGGAATGCCGCATTGAAAGCAACTAGCGCCAAAGGACGAGGATTCGTACAGGCCATCGGCCGTAGCACTGAAAGTGCGTCATTCCACAGCCCAGGTTGTTCTACACATTTTTTTGAGGCCAGGGGCTTGTCCCCTGGAGTTTCACGCTCGTATCTAGACACGCAGGCTCCCCGGATTACCTGCCTTTCCCCGTGTCGCCCCGCCGGCTGCCTTCGGCAGCCGGCGGGGCGAC
>DATLQY010000409.1:0-2887 GCA_035534975.1 Pirellulales bacterium | reverse complement strand
TCACCCCCTTGGGCGTGCCGGTCGAACCGGACGTGTACTGCAGGAAGGCCAGTGCGCTGCTGCGGGCGCCCGGGTCGCGCCATTCGGTTCCATTTCCTCCCGCGACGCGCTCCGTGGCAAGCCAGACCATCCTGTCCAGATCGGGCGCGTCCTTCAAAAGCGGTTGCACTCGCTCGAGCACGTTGGTGGTGGTCAGCGCGATCCGCGCCTGCGCATCGGCGGCGATCGACTGGATTCGGTCGAGCGAACGATTCATCCGCGGCGGATAAGCCGGCACGGCGACGACGCCCGCGTAAAGGCAGCCGAAGAAGCCGACGATGAAATCGAGCCCGGCCGGGTAGAGCAGTAAAGCCCTTTCGCCTTGAAACGCCTCCGCTTGCAACCAGGCGGCCACGGAACGCGCGCGCCGGTCCAACTCGGCATAGGTCAGTGAAACTTCCTCGGTCTCGCCATCCACCAGAAAGGTAAAAGCCGTCTGGTTCCCCTGATGGAGCGCACGGTGCCGCAGCAACTCCACCAAGGTGGGTGGACCAAAAAAGGAGCCCGGAAACCGATCGTGATCCACGGTATTAAGGCCCTCATCCCAATCTGGGCGCCCAACTTACACGACACGGTCGGCGAAATGCGGCCCGCGCATGGTTTACGTAAACCAACTAATCGTGTCAGCTTACCACGCCGGCAGGGCTGTTTCAAACGACTTTCCAGCGGCGGATCGACTATAATCTCCCTGACGTGGCCGGTGTCTTCCCTAGCGTGGCCCGTGGGTTACACTGCATTTATCGGGTCAATCGCGGCGGCAAATCTCTCGCCTTGGCCTGCATCGCAAAACCCGCACTACCCGTGAAGTCGTCCGTGAGCATTGAAACTCCCAAACTGCGAACCACGTTACGCGGCCACGAGGGGATTGTCAATGCGGCGACGTTTTCATCCAATGGGAGACTTTTGATCACCTCCGGCAGTGCCCTCCCCGTGCAAGGCCGCCGCGGCAAGACCGGTGAAACGCTTATTTGGGACATCGAAAACGAGTCGCTGGCGGCTACCCTGGGATGGCACCGTCAAGCCGTTCTCTGCGCGGCGGTCTCTTTAGACGGCGAAACGTTGGCCACCGGCAGCCGGGACCAGACCGTAGCGATCTGGAGCATTGGCCGTGGCCTGTGGGATACCGTCGTCGGCGTCTGCGAACAGAGCCTGCACGGCCACCAAGGCGCCGTGACCACTCTGGCCTTTAGCCCTGACGGTGGGCTATTGGCTACCGGCGATGACCAGGCGATCCGGCTCTGGGACACGACCCAGTGGCGTCAGGTGGCGACACTTGCCGCGGCCGAGCAGGCGACATCTCAACTTGCGTTTTCGCCGGACGGTCGCTTCCTGGCGGCCGCCTGGCGCAGCCGTGTGCCGGCCGTGATTTGGGACGTTGCCTCGCGCGAGGAGGCGTTCAAGCTTCGGTTGCGGAGCGAGGAGTGTGTCGAAAGCCGGGGGCTGGCATTTTCGCCCGATGGCCGCAAACTGGCGGTGCTCGGCGCCGACGATGTGCGCGTTTGGGACGTATCGACGTGTCAGGTGCTGACGGAGTTTGCCGCCAAAGGGACCGAGGCACTGGCCTACTCGCCGCAGATCGACTGTTTGGCTACGGGCGGCTGGGACGCGGTCACGCATGCGGCGATTCGGCTTTGGGATGCCGGCACGGGCATGGAGCGTGCTCATCTTCAAGGACATAATCTCCCGGTGACGGCGGTCGCCTTCGCGCCCTCGGGTAAAATGCTGGCCAGTGTGGGACGCGATGCGCTAGTGAATCTCTGGGAGTTTTAGCTTGGCCTTGACGATCACACTCTCGAGCGTAACCGGCAGCCCCCCTTGACGCTTGCTCTCGTCGGCGGCCTCCATGAACGCCATAATCTCGATCGTCTCCTCGGCGCTTACGGGGGGCTTGCCGGTCTTGAAGAAACGGGCGATCTCGACGACCAGCGGCTGGTAGCCCGCGTAGCCGCCGCTGGGCGCGATCCCCTTCGTTCCGAACGCAGTCGCTCCATAATCGCCTTTACCGGAACGAATGCCGCGGAAGGTCCCGATCCGGCCGCCGCTCCATACGCCGGCGACCAACTCGGAGTCCTTGGTCTGCACGCGCGTCACCGATTGGCAACCAGGACCCATGATCGTAAACAGCGTCTCGACGCCGTGGATGCCGTACCAGTACAAGTCGGGATGGTGCTCCTCCAGCGAGCAGGGACCGTAGGCGTCGCAGCCGAGCACTTCGCCGACTTGCTCATTGCTCCGCATTCCGAGAATGACGGGACTGAAACGCAGCGACGAGCTGGAAAAAAACGGGACGCCGCTTTCGCGGCTAAGGCGCCCGATCTCGATGGCGTCGGCCAGCGTGCCGGCCAAGGGCTTGTCGATGAATACTCGTTTACCCGCGGCAAACACCGGCTTGACCTGCTCCAGGTGCGGGCGACCATCGACGCTTTCCAACAGCACGGCGTCGACTTTCGTCAGCAAGGCCTCGATCGAATCGACGATCTCGACGCCATAGTCTTCCTTGAGCTCCTTGGTAAAACCAGCCAGACGATTGTAGCTGTCGGGGATGTCGGCGCTGCCGCCTGGGTACGCGGCCACGACCTTCACGCCGGCCAAATCCCCCGCGGCCTTCGGATCGTTCAGCACTTTCGTGAAAGCGATCACGTGCGAAGTGTCCAGACCGATGATACCGACTTTGATCATCGGCGGGGCGGCGGCTTGCGAAATCGAGGTCGTTAGAAGAACGGCGGAAAGGTGGAAAGCGAAGTGTCGGGTCATGGTCGGTGTCTCAAGGGGTTGGGGGAAGCCTCATTGGTCGTTTGTCATTGGTCATTTGTCATTTGTCATTTGTCATTGGTCATTGGTCAATGGT
>DATLQY010000408.1:0-4422 GCA_035534975.1 Pirellulales bacterium | reverse complement strand
CAGCTCCACCACCAATCATAACGAGCATTTCGCGGAACAGGTCAAGGGCGGAAAGCTATGGTCCTCCACCTACATTCGCATGGAGTTCATCCGCCGCTGGTTTTGCGACATTGTCCGCGTCGCGTTGACCATCGATCAATGTGACGACGTGGCGAACGCCCTGATTATCTTGGAGCAAGATTTCAAGCCCCGTAACGTCAAGGGCACGTTGGCCGCCATTTCCCATTTGCTCCGAGAAACCGAAGCCATCACCAACGCGCGAACGTCCGCCGAAGAGGTCGCGGCGCATGCGATCCGCTGGCTCAAACGTTTCGATAGGGTATTTCCCTCGCGCGTCGCCAACCACTGCAAGTGCCAGATCGGGGAAAAAACACCCAATGTCGACTACAATCACCTTCTTGAGGACCTGCGCGATTTCTACGAAACCTTCGTGACACCGGTCACCGACTGTGAGGTCAACGCATTCCTGGGCTTTGGGAAGGCCCACAGTCGCGCAGAGGCCCTCCTCAAAGACGATGACGTGCGAAAACTTTCCGTCGGGCAGCGACTCGCGGCGCTCGCGCAGCACAAGAAGTGGATAACATGTAAGGAATGTTCCAGCATTGGCGATGCCATCATCGCTATCGAGCAACCGCCGTCATGGTCCCTGGTGCATTTGGATAAATCTTTCAACGCTTTGTGCCAGGGGCGCCCCCATAAGCAGATCAAGTCCGCCACGGCGATCGAGAAAGAGCCGTGACGCCCCCCTTAGTCATCGACAACCAGCAGCACCGTCTGGCCGACGAGCTCGACGCACTGTTGCCCCGAAGCGCCGCCAAGTCGCTCGACATCGCCACGGCCTACTTCGCCACCACCGGCTACCCGTTCGCGAAGAATGTTCGACCCGGCCCGTGCGACATCCGCTACACGTCGTGGAGGCGAAGTATCGGGGCGCCGCCGACAAGTCTTCGAGTTCGGCGGCGAGCAGGTCGATCAGTCTTGATGCGAGCTAAAATTCAAGTGTCTCACACCTGACGGAATCTTCATGGCCGGCAAAAGTTTCCCAGTGGACGTGAATCCCGCGGTGTTGCGTTGGGCCAGGGAAACCGGCGGTTACAGTGCCGAGGAGGCCGGCGACCGGGTGGCCGACCCTCAAACACTCGAAGCTTGGGAGTCTGGGAAGGATCGCCCGACTTGGACTTCACTTGTCAAGCTAGCGAAACTTTACAAGCGACCCGTCGCGGCGCTGCTCCTTCCCTTGCCGCCTGGCGAACCGCCGCTGCCGCCGGACTTTCGTACGCTCCCGGCCGGCGACATGAAGCTATCCCCAAGCACGCGGCTGGCGATTCGCACGGCCAGATGGCTTGCAGGCAAGGCCGCCGGATTGGAGGCGCAACTCGACAGAACATCACGCTTTGAGGGACCGAAGGCGCGATTGTCCACCGCTCCCGAAAGGGTCGCTGAGACGTGTCGCGAGCTCCTCGGAATTCCGCTCGCAGAGCAGATCGAGTGGCAATCCTCTTACCAGGCATTTCGCCTCTGGCGCGCGGCCGTCGAAGCGCAGAATGTGCTTGTTTTTCAGGCCGGCATGCCCGTCGAAGAAGTGCGCGGGTTCTCTCTCTTCGAGTCGGGCAAAGCGGTGATCGTGCTCAACCAAACGGACGCCGTGAACGCCAGAATTTTCATGCTCTTCCACGAATTCTGCCACCTGCTGCTCGCTGAACCCGGTATCTGTTTGCCCGAAGAAGGGAATGTCGCCGACGCGCGAAAGCCGGAAACCTTTTGCAATCGCTTTGCCGCCGCGCTGCTGATTCCCGCGGTCGATCTGCAAGACCAACTCCGCTCCGGCGTGCAGGCCGAAAGCGCCCTGGCCGCGTTGGCGGGGAGGTACCGGGTCAGTCGTGCTGTGGTGCTCGGCCGCATGCGCGCCGTTGAGGCGATTTCAGAACACGAATACCTCGCTGCGATATCGCGGCTTAGTAGTAAGGCGGCGGCACCTCGGCGAACGGCACGGGGCGGACCGTCGCCTGTTGACCGGGTTGTGCGCGAACGTGGGCGAGCCTTTGTTTCACTGGTCGTGGAAGCAATGTCACGCGACGTCATTACGGCCAACGACGCCAGCGCTTTCCTCGGTATCAAGCTGAAGCACATCGAAAAAGCGGCAGCGCGGGTGAAATGACGTGAAGCCTACGGCAGCGCACCAACGATCCTGCATTGACACGTCATCCCTGGTCAATCTCCATCAGTGGCAGCCGGCGCGCAGGCACCCAAAGCCGTGGCGGCGGCTGGCGAGCTTGGTCGACGACGACCGGCTCATGGCTCCACGCGCCGTACTCGGGGAGCTTGGCGGCAGGGTGGATGTTTTGCTGACCTGGGCGCGGGGACATAAGGCGATGTTCAAGAGGGATACGCCCGAGATCGTGAGGCGCGTGAAGAGTATCGTCAGGCGTTTTCCCGAGTTGGTTGACGCGAACGCCGCCGAAGGAAACGCAGACCCCTTCGTTGTGGCGCTGGCTCTGGAGGAAAGCACTCTTCACGAACGAGTCATTGTCGTGACGGACGAGAAATATGCCCCAGGTCGCCCCAGGATCCCGCACGCATGTCAGGCGTATGACTTGAGATATCTGACGGTGCATCAATTATTTCTGTTCGAAGGCTGGCCGTTTGATGAATGAGCGCCAAACGGCGTCGCGCTGCGGTGAGCTTCTACGACAGCGGCTCCTGGAAGCCAGACCCCAAACCTAAAGGAACGCCGGGGGCGAGGATTCCGGGCGGGATCATCGTGCCGGACCCAGAGGCGAGGAAGAGTGACGCGGACCTGGTGAGAAGCTATCTTGGAAGCCAGGGGACTGAAACTCTATGGTCGAAAATGATGCTCGAGCGACCGTGCGACGCCGGAAACGCCGCGAGCCGTCGAACGCCCTCTCCGCACTGGGTGCTCACGCGGGCTGGCACAACGGCCGTAAGAAAAGTACCATGATTTGCACGGCCACCGATGGCCGCTTTTCCCCAAGAGTCATCCCATGCCAAGACCGATCGAAAACCTGACGATCCATGCCTTCCGAGGGCTTCGCGAACTCGAACTGCAGGGACTGGGCAGAATCAACCTGCTCGTCGGGCCGAACAACTCGGGCAAAACGTCGGTCTTGGAGGCCATCGCGACGTTTTGCCGGCCGTTGGATGTTTTGGAATGGGTCGGCGCCGCTCGGCGGCGCGAGGTCAAGTCGTCGCGGGCCCCGGTACAGGAATCACTAAGTTGGTTGTTTCCTCGTGGCCAAACGACGCGGAGCTCGGACTTGTTTTACGGCGAGGCGTCCGTCAGCGCGCAAGGCGGGTCATTTCCAGTCATCGAGTCACTCGCCGTTTGCGAGGAGATGATTCCCACGGACGAGACTGAGTCGCGGATTTCCGAGGACGAAAACGAGGAAGAGTCGGATTCCGCTTATTCCGCCGGCTTGCCCACGATGGTGACCGAGTTGCGACTCTCCGCCAAGGTGCGAGCCGAAACGGCCCTCCAATTTGGCGCCGATCCCGCGACGGGGGCCCTTAGCCGGAAGTACGATGTCTGGCCCAATTCGCGGTTTTCGAAAAGCGACGAAACCGGCGCGCCGGCGTTGCGCGTACACACGGTCTCGGCCATCGCTCATCGTGTCGAGGTCCTGCAGGCGCGGGAACTCAGCTTGATTACGCTTGCGGAGCACAAGCCGATGGTGCTGGAGCTGATGCGGATGTTCGACGAGAGTATCACCGGACTGGACATCCTCACCTCGAAATTCGGATATCCGACGGTTTACCTTCATCAGGAGCGGATGGGCTTTTCCCCCTTGGCTTCGTGGGGCGACGGGATGCGTCGTGCATTGGTGATGGGGATGAGCCTCCTGTCCGCGCGCGGTGGGGTACTGCTCGTCGACGAAATCGAGACCGCCGTCCACACGTCGGTGCTCGACACCGTCTTTCAATGGCTGGTTCGAGCTTGCATCGATTTCGACGTCCAGCTGCTGGCCACGACCCACAGCCTGGAAGCCGTTGACGCGATGCTCTCCGGAGGCAAAGTCGATCTCGGCGAAGTTGCCGGTTATCATCTTGAGTCGGCTCCAGAAAAGACGATTGCGCGACGCTACCCAGGTGAGCTACTCCGTCGGCTTCGCCTGGAACGCGGCCTGGACGTGAGGTAGGCGATGCCCAAATACGGCTACCTTGTCGTCGAGGGACCGCACGACGTCGAATTCAGCTACCGGCTTTTGTCGACCTGGCTGCGGGGCGACGCGCTAATGCTTCCAAGAATTGCAGCGGTTAGAGAATTTCTGCGACAGTTGTTCGAATTGCCTTGAGGATGACTCACGCGCGATGCCTCTCCCCTTCGTCATCGACAACCAGCAGCACCGCCTGGCCGACGTGCTCAACGAGTTGCTCGCCCAAAGCGCCGGCAAGCCCCTCGACATC
>DATLQY010000407.1:0-6819 GCA_035534975.1 Pirellulales bacterium | reverse complement strand
ATACTCCCGAGCCAGCCGCCCAGTGAAATAATCAAATCCGCGTAGGCAGTCGCGGAGAACACCCTCGGTCGGCACTATTCATTCAATGACTGTGGAATTCTAGCGGTTCGACATGCGTTGTCAAGTCGTTATCTGGCATAGACTTACATGCTTTTAATCAGCGATAAGTCCAAACCGCAAAAGGGGTTATCTTGCTATTCGCAGATTTTGCCTTGCTTACCAGCATCTGACGGCCTGTCCTGCTGCGGGGTTCGCCGGGCCGGTCCGCCCCATTACAATACCCTCATGCGCCGCCCCGCTTTCAGTTCCACCTTTCAACGTCGCTCTGGATCACGCTGGCCGTGGCCTGCTGGTTCGGCTTCCTTGCCTAAAGATGGCGCACTAGATGGATCCGGTCCGGTGAGCCGCCAACACCGCACCCGTTAGGACAATCTGGGCTGGTATCACTACCGACGGCAAGAAACGCTTGCGGACCAACCGATCCATCGTAAAATAAGGGAGCGTCCCGCCAGCCAGCCCCGTAGCGCCCCAATCCCTTGACTAAGGAGCTTTTCCATGTCGAGTCAATCTCGCCGCACGTTTCTCAAAAGCTCATTGGCCGCCGGGGCCGCGTTTACGATCGCGGGCACGAAAGCGTCGGGAAAGGTCCGTGGCGCCAACGACGTGATACGCGTCGGTGTTTGCGGTCTGAACGGCCGCGGCGGGTCGCACGTCCACGACCTGTTGGGCATCAAGGGGGTCGAAATCACCTACCTGATCGACCCCGACCTGCGGACCCACGGCTCGCGCGTCAATCAGATCCAGTCGGCCGGCGGCACGACCCCGAAAACCGTCCAAGACGTGCGCCAAGCGCTCGACGATCCCAACCTCGACGCGGTCACGGTCGCCACGCCGAACCACTGGCATTCGCTGATCACGATCTGGGCCTGCGATGCCGGCAAGGACGTCTACGTCGAAAAGCCGTGCAGCCACAACGTCCGAGAGGGGCGGATCGCGGTCGAAATGGCCCGCGCCAAGCAGTCGATCGTGCAGCACGGTACGCAAAGCCGTTCCGACCCCGGCTGGGCCGGAGCGGTCGAGTTCATCAAGAGCGGCAAAGCGGGAAAGCTCTTGGTGGCTCGCGGGCTGTGCTACAAGACGCGCGACAGTATCGGCTTCGAGAAGCCCGAAACGCCCCCCAACGAGCTCGATTTCAACCTCTGGCTCGGTCCCGCGCCCGAGCAGCCGTTCCACAAGAACCTGGTTCACTACAAGTGGCACTGGTTCTGGGACACGGGCAACGGCGACATCGGAAACCAGGGGGTCCACCAGATGGACATCGCCCGCTGGGGAATTCCCGGCGCGACCTTGCCCAAAAGCGTGATCAGCCTCGGCGGCCGGTTCGGCTACGAAGACCAGGGCCAGACCGCCAACACGCAGATCGCCATTTGCGACTACGGCGAAACGCAGCTCGTGTTCGAAGTCCGCGGCCTGAAGACCGACAAGTTCCACGGCGAGACCGTGGGAAACATCTTCCATTGCGAAGGCGGGTTGGTGTCCAACGGCAAGTTCCTGTCCAAGGGAAGCGACAAGCCGGAACCGATCCCCGCCGCGCCGCGCGGTCCCGGCGCCCCCGGCAACCACTTCGGCAACTTCATCGCGGCGATCCGCAGCCGCAACCAGGCCGACTTGAACGCCGACATTCTGGACGGCCACTATTCCAGCGCCGTCGGTCACCTGGCAAACGTATCGATGCGTCTGGGCGAAGAGACTCCGTTCAACCCTCGCACCAAGGCGTTCGGCGACGACCAGGAGGCCTACGAAACCTTGGCGCGGATGGAGGAACATCTGGCCGGGACGAACGGCTTGGCGCTCGACGGACTCAAGTACCAGCTTGGCCGCAAGCTGGTTATCGACGCGGCGGCTGAAAAGGTCGTCGGTGACGACGAGGCCAACGGTTACCTGACGCGCGAGTATCGCAAGCCGTTCGTCGTTCCGGACAAGGTGTAGAACGGAATTCATTCCGTTTTTCTACGCCAGGCTTCCGGTGACGGAAACGGAATGAATTTCGTTCTACTAAGCTAGCCGCACATGGAGCTTCCCATGTCGCGGTTTGGAACCGCGCGCCAGCCAACGCTGTCGACCCCGACTCGCGACGGGGTTTCGCTCGAAATCCTCGCCGTTTGCGGAAGTAGGGGGGACACAACTGTCCGCACTGTCCGCATCCGATGGGCCCCCGTCACAAACGATGGTGCCGCATCGACTTGTGGCAAATCAACCTGCGGACAGTTGCCCCTTTTTCAACTGTCCGCAACTGTCCGCATTGATCGCATGTTCTTGCGGAGGGACCAGACCATCAAACGCATCGCTTGGCCTGGCACAAACCATCGGCGCAGAAAGCCAGCAGGTGATTGCTAGCACCTGGAATGGTTGGTAAAGTTTGCAGACCGAACTCTTCGGGTGCTCGTCATTATTCCAACCGTCAAAACGCACAGGCGATGACGACAACCTCCTGCGGGCGATAGTCGCAGCGATCTCTTGGTCAAAACGACAGGCGGGTTTGGTAGGCAATGAGCACTGCTCGCAATTGGACCACGATGACCGAGTCCAAGTTCCCCTGGGAGCGGGAGGCCCTCGACTTCGTACGACAACGGTTCCCGACCCACGAGCCGTATCTGGCCTGGTCGAATTTCGAGTTCATCGCCGACGACGGCAGCATCAACGAGGTCGATCTGCTCGTCTTCACGCCGCATGGCTTTTTCCTCATCGAAATCAAGAGCCGTCCCGGCCGCCTTACCGGCGACGCGGGCACTTGGACCTGGGAGGCCGACGCGCGGCTGGTCACGGTCGATAGCCCGCTCGTCTTGGCCAACACCAAGGCCAAAAAGCTCCGCTCACTGCTCCAGCGCCAACGGGCCTGCCAAAAGCGCGGCCAGGTCCCTTACATCGCGGCCCTCGTCTTTTGTTCGGACCCCGATTTGAAGCTCGAACTCCAAGGCAATGCGCGGCTCAGGGTCTGCCTGCGCGATCGTGACGCGGCCGCCAACACCCCGGCGCGCCCCGGCATCATGGCCGCAATCATGCGTCGTGATTGTCCAGGCCTCGATTCGACCCCCAAGGGTGTCCACGACCGGCCCACGGCCAAGATGGTCGGCCAGTCCATGGAGCAGGCAGGCGTCCGCCCCTCGCAGCGCCACCGCAAAGTGAGCGACTACGTGCTCGACCATCTGATCGGCGAAGGCCCCAATTACCAGGACTGGCAGGCCCACCATGTGCAGCTCGCCGAGTCGCGCCGCCGCGTGCGGCTCTACACGCTCGGCGCGGGCGCCACCGAGGAAGATCGCCAGATCATTGCCCGAGCCGCCAAACGCGAATACCAGCTCATGGAAACGCTCGTCCATCCGGGCGTGTTGCGAGCCTACGGCTTCACGGAGCACGAGCTTGGGCCGGCCCTGATCTTGGAGCACGATCCGCTCAGCATCCGGCTCGACCACTTCCTTGCACAGCGGAAGGACAAGCTGGCCATCGACGCTCAGCTCGAGCTCGTGCGGCAGATTGCCGAGGTCATCCGCCACGCCCACGACAAAAAGATCGTTCACCGCGCGCTGTCGCCACAGAGCATCCTGGTCGTCGAACCCGGCACCGACCGCCAACGGGTCAAGGTCTTCAATTGGCAGGTGGGCTACCGCGAGGCGACGTCGTCCTCCGGAGCGTCGCGAGCCATTTCGGCCACGTCGCACGTCGATCGCTTCGTCGAGGACGCCGCCACCGCCTACATGGCCCCCGAAGCCCTCAGCGACGACGTCACAGGCGAATACCTCGACGTCTTTTCGCTGGGAGCCATCGCCTACCACGTTTTTTCGAGTGTCCCTCCGGCAGCCAACGGCCTGGAGCTGAACGACAAACTGCGGCAAACCAGGTGCCTGCAAATCAGCGACGTGCTCAACGGCGCCGGCACCTCCCTGCAATACCTGGTTTCCTACAGCACCCGCGCCGACGTCTCGCACCGCACCGATTCGGTGGCCGACTTCCTGCGCGAACTCGATGACGTTGAGCGCGATCTGACCACGCCCGACCGCGACTACGTCGAAGACCCCACGCGGGCAAAGCAGGGCGAGATGTTGCCTGGCGGCTACCGCGTCGTCCGGCGCCTCGGCCAAGGCTCCGCGACCGTGGCCCTGTGGGTCGAACGCGACGGCACCGATTTTATCCTCAAGGCGGCCGCCGACCCCGAGCAGAACGCCCGCGTTCAAGATGAGGCCGACGTGCTCGCAAAGCCCGAAATGCGCCACAAGGGGTTGGTCGAATTCGTCGAGTCGCTGACCGTCGGCCGGCATGCGGCCTTTCTGATGCGGCCCGTCTTCGCCGACAAAGACAAGAAGATCATCGAGACGCTCGGCGAACGCCTGCGCAAAGAAGGCCGGCTCCACATCGACCTGCTCCAACGTTTTGGCGACGACCTTTTGGGGGTCGTCGACCACCTCGAGGAGCAGGGCGTTTCGCACCGCGACATCAAGCCCGACAACATTGCCGTTGGTCGCGTAGGCCACGGAGACAAGCTGCACCTCGTGTTGTTCGATTTTTCGCTGTCCCGTATGCCCACCGACAACGTACGGGCTGGCACCCGCGGCTACCTCGACCCGCTCTTGCCCTTGCGCAAGCGGTGGGACCTGCATGCCGAGCGTTACGCCGCAGCCGTGACACTCTACGAAATGGCGACGGGCCTCACGCCCAAGTGGGGCGACGGTGTGAGCGACCCCTCGCACCAAGAGGCCGATTCCGAGGCCCGCATCGACGCGGAATTGTTCGACCCCACCCTGCGCGAGCCGATGGCCGCTTTTTTCTCCCAGGGCCTGCGGCGCGACGTCCGCCAGCGCTTCGACAACGCCGAAGAGATGCTCCGCGCCTGGCGCAAGCTGTTTGAGGGCATCGAAGAACCCGGCAGCCTGTCGGACCACGCCGAAGAATCGGAGCTACGCCAGCTCCTGGCCGGCGCGACGCACGACTCGCTGATTCCCGAGCTGGGGCTGGGCACCCGCGCGACCAACGCGCTCGACCGGGCGAACATCCTCTCAGTCGAAGACTTGCTGACGGCCTCGATTCAGCGCCTGCAGCGCCTGCCGGGAGTCGGCAACAAGACGCGCCGCGAAATCTTGGCGGCGGTGAAGATTCTGCGGGAGCGGCTGGCCGCTCCTTCGCCGCCCGTAACACCCGAGTCGGACGGCGCCGAAACGGCGGATCTCGCCAGCTTTGGCGTCGATCTCTTGGCCGAGCGCGTGCTCAAGCCGGTCCGTGGTGACGGCGAAACCGCGCGCACCGCTCAGCGGTTGCTCTTGGGTATCGACAGGCAATTTGGCGGCGGATGGCCGGGCCAGGCCGACGTCGCGCGCGAGCTGCAAATTACCCGCGCACGCGTCGGCCAGATTGTCGGCAAGCTGCAAGTGCGCTGGTCGAAAGACAAGGCCCTGCAGTGTTTACGCGATAACCTGGTCGGAATCGTCGCCGGACAAGGGGGCGTGATGACGGCAGCCGAGCTGGCCGCCGCGCTGCTCGTCGCGCGCGGTTCGGCCCACGAAGAGCCAGAGCGGACCAACCTGGCCCGCGCCGTCGTGCGAGCCGCCGTCGAGGCCGAACAGAATTCGCCCGAGCCGCGATTGATCGTCCGACGCGACGACGACCGCATTCTCATCTCACGGTCGGCCGCTTTGGCCACTTACGCTCGCGCGCTGGGCCAGCTCGCCGATTCTCTCGCGGATGAAGACCCGCTCGTGGCCCCCGACCGCGTGATCGGGCGGTTGCGCGAGGTCGCCGCGCCGGCCGAATCCCCCCACGCCGTTGTCCCACTGAGCGACCTGCGGCTACTGCGGCTGGCGGCGGCCGTTTCGCGCCACGCCGATGTTTCGAGCCGGCAGGAGCTGTATCCCTCGGGCATGCGTGCCCTGCGGGCACTCAAGCTCTCGCAAGGGGCGTTGGTCGGCGTGCGGGAACTCTCCGTCGAGCAGATTCACGAGCGAGTGCGGGGCCGCTATCCGGCGGCCATGGCGCTACCCGGCCCGCCGGCGCTCGACGTCATGCTGCGCGAAGCGGGGCTCGGCCTGGATTGGGACGAGACGGCCAATCGAGGGGCCGGCGGTTATGTCGGCCGGCTGCGCGACGCGATTCCGGTTACTTCCGGAAGTCAACCCCTGGATCGCCTCGCCACGGCGACGGGCGATGCGCCGCCGGGCGAGGTCACGCCCGAGGAGGCCGACGCTCGCGCCTTCGAAGAGCGATTGCAGCGAGCCGCCGGCGAGGGGGCGTTTTTGGCCCTGCTCGTCGATCCCAAGCACTACCAGTTGGCCAGCACGCTGCTTTGCCGGTTTGCCGTCCAGTTGGTCGACCTCGAGGGCTTGTTCATCGAAACCCTGCGCGCCGTAGCCGACCGGGCCAACGTCAACTGGGACCTGGTGGTCAAGACCGACGCCGCGCCGCACAGCGGCGATTGGGACAAGCTGATGCGGCTGGTTGCTCGCGCCACGCCGATCGTCGAAGAGCGGCTGATGTCGTGCGAGAAGACCGCATTGCTCGTCTACCCGGGCCTGCTCGCGCGTTACGAGTGCATGGACCTGCTCGACCGGTTGCGCGAGCGCGTCGGCCGCCGCGGCGGCATCCCCGGCGTTTGGCTGCTCGTGCCAGGCGACCACCAAGCGCTGATCGACGGCCGGCCGGTGCCGATTATCAGTCCGGGTCAGCGGGCAAGAATCCCGGTGAGCTGGTTGAAGAATCTGCACGGTTGGAATGATCGTCAGGACGTTCGCGTATGATCGACCGGCGACAACTCCTGACCGACCTCCAGCGCCT
>DATLQY010000406.1:0-25865 GCA_035534975.1 Pirellulales bacterium | reverse complement strand
AACCAGTCGGCCGGCCGTCGACGAAGGCGACGGCCGGCCGAAGCGGCTCGATCAAGGCCTCGGCTACCCACGCTATTTGCGCGGCGCCGCTTCCTTCGATGAACGATTGACCGTCTTGGTGTGCGTCGCGTAGAACTCGTCGACCTCCTTGGACCAGGACCGATCGGCCAAATCGGGCCAGTGGCCCTTGTCGAAGCCCGGCGCTTTCTTCAGCCGCTCCTTGTCGACGCCCAGCACGAAATACTTGTCCTTCGCATCCTTGCCCGTCTTGACCTCCAGGGCGCTCCAGGGAATCGCGAACAACTTATTACCTACACCCAACAGCCCCCCGAACGAAAGCGCGGCGTACGACACCTGGCCGTCGTCGAGTTCAATGACGAGATCGTCGATCTTACCCAGGTCCTCACCTTCCTTGTTCTTGACTTTCATGCCATCGAGTTCGCGCACGCGGCAAAAACCGCTGCCGACGCCCGTATTGGGCGTGGTCCCCTTGGGAGGCTTGGGAGTCTTCTCCTCGGCCAGACTCAGCACGGTGAGTCCCCCAAGAACGGCGATGACGCCAAACAACGAAGCCAATCGAAAGCGACGGATCATGATTTTACTCCTCTCATGTGAATACATTGAAAGCGGCCCCTGTTTTCACCTGTGGCACCGTGCCGGTTGGGTTGCCATGAGTGCCACCCGGCTCGAAACGGCTACGACTCGCACCTTTCGCAGGCGGACATGAATTCCTTGGCTTCGCGCTCGGCTTGCTCCTTGGCGTAGCCGTACCGCTCCTGCAGTTTCCCGACGAGCTGATCGCTCCTGCCCTCGATCACCTTCAGGTCGTCGTCGGTGAGCATTCCCCAGCGTTCCTTGAGCTTTCCCTTCAGTTGTTTCAAGTTGCCCTTGACCGTCTGCGTGTTCATTTCGAACTCCTTTCAAGATGTGTGAATGCCCCTGTTCTTTCTTCACGGGTTTGCAAAGCGCGTGCCGAATTGGCCGATTCATTTCTTGACGCCCTTTCAGCTCAGGCCGAATGACCGCCGCGGATGGGGATCACGCCGCACCGTCGGGATCGGCGCATTCGCGGCTAAGAAGGGGCGGCGCAGGCACGGGACAGCTAGCTGGTTTCCGCGCGGTCAACCTGGCAGTTCGACGGCCTTTGCGCGCAGCGGCGACGGCAACGATGCTAGCAAATTCCGCAGGGAATCCAAGCTCACGGGCTTGACCAGATGATCGTCGAAACCGGCCTCCTTCGCTCGTTGTCGATCGCAATCTTGCCCATAGCCGGTCAATGCCACCAACGTCATGCCTTCCATCCCGGGCTCTTTGCGCAGGCGCCGCGCCAGTTCATAGCCGTTCAAGTTCGGCATGCCGATGTCCGAGATCACGAGGTCGGGCCGTTCGCTCCGTGCGCGTTCCAATGCTTCCGCCGCGTCGAGGGCCGTCGAGACCTCTTGTCCAATGCTTTCCAGCAGGAAACCGCGATCGCCAACTGGTGACCGGCGGCCTCGATGAGCGGCCGGCTGGTTTCAACGGCGCTACCGACGACGGCGACCAGCTCGACGAGTTCGCGCCGCAACTCGACCTTGCCGCGCGTAATGCGTGAGACTTCCAGCAAATCGTCGACGAGGCGCGCCAAATGCTTGACCTGGTGCTCCATGATCGCGCGCGCGCATTCGCCGGCCGGACTCAACTCGTCGGAAAGACGCAGGATCTGCAATGCGTTGCTGATCGGCGCCAGGGGGTTGCGCAGCTCGTGGGCCAGCACGGCCAGGAATTCGTCTTTTCTCCGGTCGGCTTCCTGTAATTGCGAGTTCAAGGCGACGAGCCTTTGCTCGTCGCGTTTCCTCTGGGTGATGTCACGCGCGACCTTCGACGCCGCGACAATCCGTCCCGCGCGGTCGCGAACGGGAGAAATCGTCAGAGAGATGTCGATCCGGCCGCCGTCTTTGGCTACACGAACGGTTTCGTAGTGATCAATGCGCTCGCCCCGGCGCAGGCGCGCCAGGACGTCGGTCTCTTCGTCATGGCGCTCGGGCGGAATGATGAGCTTGATCGACGAGCCAATCGCCTCGGCCGGCGAATAGCCGAACAACCGCTCGGCGCCCGCGTTCCACGACAGAATCTGGCCGTCGAGCGTCTTACTGACGATCGCGTCGTCGGACGACTCGATAATGGCCGCCAGCAGCGACTGGACCTCCTCGGCCCGCTGTCGCTCGCTGACATCGATCACCACATTCACGGCCCCAATGACGTTTCCAGACCCGTCATGAATCGGATTGGCATGGGCCAGCACGCTGACACGGGTGCCATCCGGGCGTTCGATGACGACTTCCTGCCCATTGTATTGCCGGCCTGTCGTGAGCGCCAGCGCCATCCAGTAATTCTCGTGCGCGATGGGCGCCCCATCGACCGCAAACAGCTTGAACGAGCCGCAAAACCGGTCCGCGGCGTCGTTCAGCGCCGGCGCACGTCCCCAAATCTCGACAGCACGTTGATTAAAGTAAGTGATAAGGCCCCCGATGTCGCAGATGTACGCGGCGACGGGCAACCCTTCCAGCAAATGGCGGAATTGCGATGCGCATCGGTCGTCGCTCGCCGCTTCCTGACGGATAGGCTGGTCGAAGGCTTCGTCTCTCATTTTCCCACTCGTTTGCGTAGAAACGTCATCAAACGACCGGCGGGCGCCGACCGAATACGAGCGACACCACGAAAAGCACGAGGAAAATCAAGAAGGTGAACCGCGCGATTGACATCGCGGCGCCCTCGAGCCCGAAGAATCCCAATGCGCCCGCGATCAAAGCGACGATCAGAAAGGTGAGGGTCCATTGCAACATGATCAAGTCTCCTGTTCAAGTTTGGTGAACGACGGTGACAGGCATGAAAGCAGCCTGAGCAGACCGCTAAGGAGCAAAAGCGGTGCCAACGTCTTGGGAAACCGCCGGCCTCAGGAGATCCTCAGGGGACCGACACGCTCATTTCCGCCCCATCTTCGTCATCATCATCATCGTCGTCCTCCATGATCGTCGTCGTGATCGCGAGTCGAGCAGTGCGGATCTTGTTTCTCAGCGAGCCTCGCGTGATACCCAGAATTTTCGCCGCCTCGGACCGGTTGCCTTTCGTGTGCGCGAGAACCCTCGTCAGCAGGAATTTTTCCAGACAACCCAGGGCGGTGTTATAGAGTCCAGAAGCGCCTTCTCGCAACGAATCGTGGATCAACCCCTCGAGCGCCGCCAGCTCGCCACCCCCCTCGGACGCCACGCCCGGCCCGGCATCGCCACAATACCTCACGGCCGCCGGCAGGAAATCGGGTGCCAGTAACGGCCCCGCGGAATGCAAGAGCGCCTGCCGAACCACGCTTTGCAATTCCCGAACATTGCCGGGCCACGGGTACCGGCGCAGCAATTCGAGAGCTTCCGGAGAAATGCCCGTCACTTCCTTGCCGAGGTCCTTGGCGAAACGCGCCAGGAAATGTTCGACGAGGGCCAGCACGTCGTCGGCCCGCTCGCGCAGCGGTGGGAGTTGGATCGTGTAACCGTTCAGACGATAGTACAGGTCTTCCCGAAACTCACCATCGGCGACCATCTTATCCAAGTCGCGATTGGTCGCGGCGATCACGCGCACGTCGGTCTCGATCGTTTCATTCCCGCCGACCCGTTCGAAGCGTTGCTCTTGCAGCAATCGCAGCAATTTGCCTTGCACCAGGGGCGACATGTCGCCCACTTCGTCCAAGAACAGCGTGCCGCCGTTCGACTGTTCGAAGCGACCGATCCGTTTATGGTCGGCCCCGGTGAATGAGCCTTTCTCGTGGCCAAACAATTCGCTTTCCAACAGCGTATCGGGGATGGCGGCGATATTCACCGTCAGGTAACGCGCGCCGGCCCGCGAACTGTGTTGGTACACGGCGCGGGCCACGAGCTCCTTCCCGGTCCCGCTCTCACCTTGGATCAAGACCGTCACGTCGTGCTGGGCTACCCGCCCGATGGCCTTGAACACCTCTTGCATGGCCGGGCATTTGCCGACGAAAACGTCAGAGGCGACGGTATCGGCGGGCGCCGGCGAGGGAACCTGAACGAGAACGTACGCGGACCGGCGAATATCGAGCGCTCTCTCGACCAGGGCGCGCACCTGAACGTAATCAAGCGGTTTGAGCAGGTAGTCGAAGGCGCCCAACTTCATGGCCTCGATGGCCGTGTCGCTCGTCCCGCTGGCCGTAATGCAGACGACCAGCGCCTTGGAATCGACACGAAGGATCTTTTCGATCGTCTCCAGCCCGGACTGGTCAGGGAGCACGATATCGAGGATCACCACACCCGGCTGCTGGGCGACCAAGACATCCAGGCCCTCCGCGGCCGAGCCCGCCACGAGCACTTCGACCTCGGTACCCTCGAACACCTGCTGGAACACGTGCCGGACCGAGCGGTCGTCGTCGATGACCAGGATGCGCGACAAAGGCATTCTCCTTATCTTCGGATCCACGTCGTAAAAATTGAATCCGAATTCTTTAGAGCCCCTAACTTAATCGCGTCTGGATCGAGATGAAATGGCCATTTTTCGGCCGAAACGGGATTAAGTTAGGGGCTCTTAGCAATTTGCGTCATTGTACCGACTCACCCACGGCACAATCAGGGTTACGGTCGAGGAATTCCAAAAGCGATCGGCGGTGCTTCGAATCGCGGAGCTTTCTGACGGCTTGCTGTTCGATTTGTCGAATCCGCTCGCGAGTCAAGGAGAACCGTTTGCCCACCTCGTCGAAAGTGCGAAATTCTCCGTCAACCAGCCCGTACCGCAATTGCAAGATCTCTCGTTCACGCGCGGTCAGGCCAACGAGCAGGTCGGCCACGATGCTCCGCAGCGCGTCGTGGTTTATCGTTCGCAACCGGTCCTCTTCGCGATGGTCCCGCAGTAAGCCGCTTAGGCTGTCGTCGTGGCGCGCAACCGGCAGGTCGAGAGAGAGCGGCTCCCGATTCGCTCTCAACAGGGTATGGATTTCGCGGTGCGGCATGCCGGATGAAGATGCCAACTCCTCATCCGACGGTGCGCGGCCTTGCTGGTGAGTCAAATCTTCGGCGAGCCGTTGCAACATCCTCGCGGAGGCGCTCTTGGCCGCCGGCAACCGCAGATAATGATTTCGGTCGCTCAGGGCCCGCGTAATCGCCTGCCTGATCCACCAGGTGGCGTACGTGGAAAAGCGGTAGCCCAACGGCTCGAATTTCTCGGTCGCACGCAGTAAGCCGGCGTTGCCTTCCTGAATCAAGTCATGCAAAGGAATGCCTCGATGGCTGTACCGCTTGGCGATCGAAACGACCAGTCGCAGGTTGCCGTTCGCCAGCCGCCGTTTGGCGTCGTCGTAGCGCCGCTGCAGGCTGAGCACGCTTTCAACGAACCTGGCCAGCGCGCGCGGACTTTCCGCCGTGAGGCGTGCCAGGTGGCGCCGCTCGACGCGCACCGCCCCCAAGGCACTGCGTTGGGTTGGAGTCGACCTTGCCCATTGTTCGTCAAGAGTCGTCATTCGAGCGCTGATTTCGACAAGCTGCCTGAAACGCGGAAACAACACGCGCGTGCGCAGCCCCACTCGGACCATGCGGCGAGAGGCTTTGCGCCGACGAATTGTCGGTCGACGCCGGGCGATCCGCCGTTCGGACAGTTCAGCGCGCGGATTGCGGGTCAATTCGAAATCGGCGAGGTTGCGACGCAGCAAGCGCTCCGACTCCTCCAAAACCGTCGTCAACCGCCGGATCGCCATTCGTTTCGCATCCAGGTTACTGGGGTCCACATTGAGTGCGCGGTCGAGGCGCAAGCGACCGTCGCGCACGCGCCGCAGCAGGTCCGCCGCCCCTCGCAGCATGAAGTCCGTGCCGAGAATCGCACGGCCAAATCGTCGCCTGGCCATTGCGAGCTCCTTAGCCAGGACCTTTTCTTCGTCCGGGGTAAGCAATGGGAACCTGCCAATCTCCGCCAGATACGTCTCAACGGGCTCGCTTGCAGCCGCGCGTCCGGTGGAATGCCGTCCCGCGCCAGATCCGTTCTCCTCACGTACATCGTATACCAGTTTCACCATAGACCGTTCCTGTTAGCTGTGTTTCTTGCATGAGAAGGGTGCCGACCGTTATGGTCTTTAGATAAACGCGACAATTGGCCTCGAAGTCCGCACCGAAAAATCCGCGCCGCCGCAAGCGTCCCACCCTGAGGACGTGGTACAATGGGCGGGTACGTAATGAAGTGAACTGGAGCACCACCGCCGATGGCCCTCCGCCGACCGTCCGCCTCACCCCCTTCCGCCGCCCCCCCGTTCGGTGAACACGCCAACTTCGAGGCGTTAGTGCCGCTGGTCTATAAAGAGCTAAGACGCCTTGCTGCCGGTTACCTGCGAAGCGAACCCGCCGGCCACACACTGCAACCCACCGCCCTGGTTCATGAAGCGTTCCTGAAACTGGCGGGCCAGCGCCATGCCGATTTGCAGGGGCGGACGCACGTACTGGCGATCGGCGCCACGGCGATGCGGCGTATCCTCGTCGACCATGCCAAACGCAAAAGGCGCTCGAAGCGCGGCGGGGGTCTGAGACGCATCGCGCTCGACCACGCAACGATGCTTTCACCACGGCACGACGAAGACTTGCTGGCGGTGGACGAGGCGCTGCGCAAGCTGGCGGAGATCGACGAACGGCAGGCGGTCATCGTCGAGCTGCGGTTCTTCGGCGGACTCAGCGTCCAGGAAGTGGCGGATTCGCTGGGGCTTTCGAAGCGAACCGTCGAGAAGGAATGGACGATGGTGCGGGCATGGCTGCGCCGCGAATTGAGCGAGCATGAAATCGAGGATGCAACGTCGTGAACCCCCGGCTTCATTCGAGAATCAAGACCATCTTTTTCGAAGCGACCGGCCTGCCTCCGAACCAACGGCCCCAATTCGTCGAGCAAGCGTGCGGCGACGACGCGGCATTGCGCCGGGAGGTCGAAACGCTGCTGGCGCACCATGACCCCAGGACGATCGTCGCGGACGAAGGCGGCCCACCGGCCATCCCTTCGGCGCCCGTCGCGGCGCCCGCGGTCCCGCTCCGCAAAGGCCGCCGGTTAGGGCAATATGAGCTCGAAGAACAAATTGGTGAAGGCGGCATGGCCCAAGTGTTCCGCGCGCGCCATGTCATGCTCGATCGCCAAACGGCCATCAAGATCGTCAAGCCCGAGCAGGCGACCGCCGAGATGCTTGCCCGCTTCGAGAGCGAGGTGCGGCTTGCCAGCCGGCTGACCCATCCGAACACGATCGAGATCTACGATTACGGACGGACGCCTGACGGCATATTCTACTATGCGATGGAGCTGGTGTCGGGCTTCACGTTGGCGCAACTTCTGGCCGTCGAGGGCCCGCTATCGCCGGCGCGGACCGTCCACCTATTGCGGCAGGTCTGCGGCTCGCTGCGCGAGGCGCACGGCCTGGGGCTGGTTCACCGCGACATCAAACCACAAAACATCATGATCTGCCAGCGCGCCGGCGAGGCCGACGTAGTGAAGGTGCTCGATTTTGGACTGGTCCGAAGCGTCGACGCGGCGGACTCCGGGGTCGACTCCGCGCCTTTGGCCGGCACGCCGCTCTATATGGCTCCCGAACGGTTGCTGGACCCCCTCACGACCGACCCTCGATCCGATATCTATTCTCTGGGCGCCGTCGGCTTCAAACTGCTCACCGCCAAGGATGTCTTTCCCGGCAACGACGCGGCGGACATTCTCGACCATGTGTTGCAAACAGCGCCCGCGCACCCGGCGCAAATCGCCTCGACGGCGATACCCGCCGAACTCGACCGGTTGATCGTCGCTTGTTTAGCGAAGGACTTGGACGACCGGCCGGCGAATATTGACGACGTCCTGGCCATCTTGGATGGCTTGGCGGTCGTCGACCCCTGGAGCCAGGCCGACGCGCTCCGCTGGTGGTTGACGCACGCTCAGCCCGTGCAATCGGGCCCTACCGCACGCGGGGACACTTGACGTAGCCTTAGGCTTTCCAGCCTGATTGCGCGACTCGTGGTCCCGTCAGGCTGGAAAGCCTTCGTGTTGCCGCGTAACGAGAAGGTGTGGCCGATCATTGGGTGCGGCTTGCTATTCGGCAGCGAACAGGATCTCTCCGTTGAAGGGCTTGCCGGTCATTTCATTCCACTTCGACTCTTGTTCGTCGGTCAGCAGGTCGAGCAATCGTTTGCGGCTCGTCTGGCGGAGCTCAGCGAGCTTTTCCTGTTTTTCCTCGTCCTTGGTGGCATGGATCAACTCTTCCATTTCGTCGCGGCCCTCCTTCTGAAACGTCGCGGCGCGCTTCTTTTGGTCAGCGGTCAGTTTGAGCTTCGAAGCGACGTCGGAGCGGGTCACGCAGAGCAAGCCGGCGACTTGAAGCGTGATCTGATCGAGCCGTGTGCGCTGGTCCTTCTCAAGCGTCTCCTCCAGGAACCGTTCGTTCTCCTTGGCCATGTCGGTAAACTTCTTGTCGCGCTCCTTTTCGCCCAGCTTGCTCACTTCGAGGGCCTTTTCCCACTGCTTCAACGTGAACTCGTGTATCTTCTTGGTCTCGTCCGGGGTGAGTTTCAACTCCTTGCGGACCGAGCTTTGCCGCAAGAGCATGACCTCCACGGCGCCTTCCTCGGGCACCAGCTTCACTTCCTTGTCCGCGCCAAGAACGGTGCCCGCCAAAGGCACCAAGATCGTCATGGCCATGGCCATTTTCAAGAAATTGCGCATCTTTGTTTACCTCCTGGATAGATGTGGAACGACACTCCTACTCTCGACTCCCCAGCAGGAACTCGCCCACTGAGGTTTCAACGTAATAGTCGGTGCCCGCCGCGCGGGCGAACCGATCGGAATCGCCGCAGCCCAGCGCGCAGGGGGCGAGGCCCATGGCGGTGGCCGCCAGGTACATCGTCTGGTAGACCACGCCCACGTGCTTCAGGACCAACGAATAGGCGATCGATTCATATTTCCACGCCAGCCGCTGGAAACGCGCCGTCAGGATCACGAGCACTTGCAGCGTGTCGGCGACGATCCCGGCTGACGCGGCGGCCTCGTCCAACAAGAGGTCGAGGTCGCGGGTGTCAGGACCAAGCCGGCGCAGACGATGGTGTTCTGGATCGTAATGGTAAAGGCCGATCGCGAGACCGCGGCAGGCCCTCACGGCCAGATGGAATTCCAGTTCGTACAATCCGCCGCCCGCCGGGTAGGGGCGGGATGCGAATTCCATCGTCACGGTCCCGGAGGAAGTCGCAATCTCGGACCGCCATTGATCGGTCACGCGAGCCACGCGGTACAAGAACTCGCCCAGTTGCTCAGCGGTGATGGGTTTCGACGCATACCGCCGAACCGATTGTCTGCGCTGCTGAACGAAGGCCAACGGAGGATCGTCGCGTTCGAGCCGTTCGAGATCGGGCCGATGGAGATCGTGTCCAGGGCATTCATCGGCCGCTTTCAATGCTGGGGGCGGCGGCCGGCGCGCCAGCCGGTAGGTCGCTCCGAATTGGCCGTCGGTCCGACCTCGGCGGCTGCGCGCGTGAAACAACAAGTCGTGAAACTCCCATGAGTCGAGGGCCGAATGATCGTGTTCGATCGGTGCCGTTTCAGCCCCGACCTGATCGACCATCCGCATCTCGGCCAAAAGCGCGACGAGCGAATTCACGGCCGAGGGCGACATTTCGGCGACTTGCTCGGCCAGGCGCATGGTCGTCATCGGGACGGCCAGCGCGGCGATCATGGCCATGGCGCGCGGATCGTGCAGCACCACGCGCGCGTGGGCCAAGGGTGATTCCAGCAACAGCTCTCGGCCTTCGCGACGCATGTACGCGAATCGAGAAAGCACGTACGATTGGTCCGAGCGACGATTTGCGTCGAGCGACCGCGATGAATTTCCAGCGGCGGGCAGTCTTGCCGGGACCGAGCCAGCTTGGGTGGACGGCCCCAGGTCGCGGCCCAACGGTACGACCGTGGCTATGAGGGTTCCGTCAGCGTGCAAGGATCGCCGAATAAGACCCCGCCGTCGCAACTCGTCGACGTGGTGGAACCATCGCGCCAAGGAGTGGACGCTGCCGCCAGCGAGGACCGAATCGGCGAGACGTTGCTCATCTTCGCCTGGTGGGTCCAATCGCCGCATGGCGGCGACGATTTCCGGCGCGACCGCGCGCCATGCGATTCGCGAACATGGCCCCGCGACGACCGCCCGGCCGTCGCTCGCCGAGAGCGAGACGCTGTCTTGCCAGGAAAGACATAATGACGCGGACACGGGGTGCCTCCACAGTTTCTTTCCGTCGATTTCAAATTGCCTAGAGGAACATGGGAACCGGATTCAGGGCTTCCTCAGCCAGTGGTTGATCGAGCCAACCCAGTTGCACCGGCACGTCGTAGAGCCGGCCCGGCGCGAAACGCGCCCAGAAATGGCGCAGCCCCGGCACGACGACTTTGACCACGGGCAGCCCGATCTCGGGGCGCGTCTGATCGACCACCAACAGCTCCAAGCCCGCCTTTTCGAGACGAAGTTGACAATCGCGAATGTCTAGGGCAACGTCGTCGCTCCAGGCCGTCGCGTGGTCCGAGGCGGTCCGCGAAAGCACGCCGGCGGCGGGCAATAAGTAGGGCTGGTTTTCCGCCGTCGCGGTTTTCAGCCAGTGGACCGTTTCAGGGTCGTTCACGGTGTCGCTCACGGCTGCCTCCGGCGGCGACCGGAGTAAGTAGCTCAACATCTGGTTCATTTCGGTCACAGCGCGCAATAGCGCGATCCTGGCGTCGAGGTGCGCGCCAAATCCCAGCACGATCTGCTCCGACACGGCGTCGGTGCGCCGCGACCAGGCGGCGAAAACAGGGATTCCCAGGTCGGCCGTCAGATCCAGCACGCACATCTCACGCCGGCGGGTCTCGAGGAACGCGGCCAACTCGTCCAGGTAAGGTTCGTCGAAGCTGCCCAGGTCGACGCCCGGCCGCCGCACGCGGTTGTACCACCAAAGGGCGACACTGTCGCGCTCGACCAGCTCCAGAAAACCCTGCAAGATGGCCTCTTCCACCGTGTTGCCGGCGGCGCAGCCGTTGGAGCAGGCGATGCAGAACCTCTTGTCTTTGAACTGCGGGTAGTCGTAATAGCAGAATGCCGTCGGCAAGTAACGTACTAATTGCCGGCTGAGCGACCAGGCCGGCGTCCATTCGATCTGCGCCTCCGGGTCGAACGGCAACGGGACGAAGTTGTAGGGCGAGTTCTTGGCGTTGATGGCGCCGCGCTCTTGAAATTGCTTTCGGCTGAAGAGCAGGCAATCGTTCAAGTCGGTGCCCGCCGGCCCCAAGTCGGCGAGTCGCGCCTTTCGGCGAGGTTCATCGCCGCGGAACACGCCGGAGTGGCGCTCCAGCCCTTCGCACAGTCCGCTCGCCTTGGCTTGCGCGTCGGTGGTGCCCTTGCCGGCGCTCATGTTTCGCAGGTCGCCGCGCAATTGAGCCAGACTATGATGAGGGCGGGCCAGATTGTTGCCCGCCAGGTAGACGTGCATGCAACCGTCGCCGTTCGGACTCGCCCTTTGGAGCATCGAAACCGCGCCTGTGATTGAACTGACATGGTGGCCAAAGCGCTCGAGCGTCTCGTTGGGGTGCACGACACGGTGACCGCCGTCGCGGACAAACGACTTTTTACGGCTTTCCAAGACCAAGGGCCGAATGTGCCTGTGATCGCCGTTGGCCCCATGATCGCCGTTGCTCTTTTGATCACCGTTGCCCTCGTGATTGCCATCGGTCCCGCAACCGCACGCCGTGCAGTACGGTAGTTTCACCAGGTGATGGGTCGTCGTCTGCCAGGAGAGCAAGTCGAAACTGCGCACCTTGCCCTCGAAGTCGGGCAATTCGCCGCGCACGATCCACGACGCGACTGCATTGGCGGTCAGTCCCCAGGCGACATGCAAGCTGGCCGCCGGCCCGATACGATCGACGACCAGCGGCTCGGCCAGCGATTGACGCTGGTGCAAATAGCTCTCGATCGGACGGTTGGCGCGCAACCGCTCGGCGAGGCACTTCCAGCAACCCGTAATGCGCGGCCGGAACAAGGGCCCCAGCCAGAGTTGGTCGCCGATGGGTTTGACGAGCAACCAAGGACGGCCGCCGGCCAGCGCGGCGTCGTTAAGCGCCGAAAGCTCCTCCCGCAGATAATGATCGACGGCGACGACCGCCAAGTCGCCGTCGCCGTCTGCCGTGGTCCGAACGCCCGATGCCGAGAGCAAATCGTCCAACGGCCCGCAGTCGACCCCGAACCCATGCACGGAAACTCGCCCTTGGGCCAGCCGGCTTGCCGCAATGCGGGGATCGATCTCCTGCGACGACCACCATGCGGCATCGGCAGGGGCCGTGTCGAAAGCTTCCGCGAGGAAGCCCTTCCGTTCGAGTTGGGAGAGCGTGTAGTAGACCTCGGCGGCAGAGGCCTGCTCGCCGAGCCGATCGCAGATCTCGTCGGCCGAACGACCATCGACCAGCGGCGTTACGAGTTGGTAGAGCCGGCCGCGTAGCAGGGCCTGCTTCGTACCCGAAAGTACGAAAACGCCCTCCTCGGGCACCGTCGCCAAGTGAAGGTGCGGCTTGAAGCTGGGTCGATTGAGCATAGTATCGGCCATCCGTACGAACGACAAACCTGGAGTCGGCCTGCGAAACCTCAGTCAGATAAACAACCGCGGCAGCCGCAGCCGCAACGGCCGCAGCCGCAGAATCCGCAACCGCCGGAATAGCAATAGAACCCCGCCGACGCCGACAGTTCTTCATCCAGGAGGTCGCCGGATGGGCTGGCTGGCACGACCAGGTGGCAAACCTGATCGGTGTCTTCCACGACTTTCAGTTCGACACCATAGGGAACGTCAATACCGTGCTCTTCCAGCACTGTCGCTGGATTCACGATCAAGCGTTGCTTCAGATTGTCGTCGGACCAGGCTTTGGCTACGAGCAATCCCCACTGTTTCTGCCAGTTGCCATGTTGTGCTGTCATCTGCATGATCATTCTCCTAGAAAACGCCCCAAAAAAGTTGATGGCTCAGATTGTTGGCACCATCTGGCCTGGCGCGTTGCACAAACCGTGCCGCGAAATTGAAATTACGAAATGCGCCGTGACACACGTAGGGTGGGACAAGACCGCGGAGCGGGCGCCGGCCCACCATCGCCCGACAATGGTGGGCCTGGTGCCGCCAAAGGCGAGATTGTCCCACACTACACAAGCCGGGACATCGCTGAGGCTCTGCCACCAGCCACCGCTACTTGCTTGGCGTTCAGACGACCAGAATGACCGCACGGCGACCCCACCGATCGGGCCTGTGCGATGGCCAAGGCCGTTAGCGATCCGGTGTAATTCTTCTGGGAATCGCTAGGCTGCGCCGTTCGTTGACGCTACTTGAAAGGCCACCACTGCTATCTTGACCGCTAGACGGCCAGCCTGATCGCGCGGCGGCCTCTGCCGATCGCGCGGTCAAAGCGGTGCGATTGCGATGACGGCAGAATATTCCATCGCCCCAGGGCTGTACCGCAAATCATCGCGACACGGCACCCGATTTGCGGAAATGCCGCGCGTCGCGACACGGCGTCGCGATGCTTTCGCACCTTCGTTCGCGGTAAATCGGCCGCGACGCAACATGACAGGAGGAGAATCGATGCAAACGACATTTTCACGGGTTGCCAAGCTGATGGCCGCGCCGCTGGCCATCGCTTTCCTGGTCGGCTTTGGCCTTGCGGCCGCGGGCGCCCAGGACGACGACAAAGACAACTCTCGCAGTTCACGGCAGGCGAGCGCGGATGACGACAGCCGCAATTCGTCCGATTCGAACCGCGACAAGGACCAGGGCTCCGACGCGAGCAGGCAGAGCGACCAGCACCACAAGGCCTTGGGCGTGACTTTGAACGAAGATTCGGCCGGCAACTTGTACGTGCTGCGTGTGTTGCGCGACAGCCCCGCGGAGAAGGCCGGTATGAAGAAAGGCGACGAAATCCTGACGGTCGACGGCCATCGCGTCAGCCATACCAACGAGCTGAAACGAGCTTTGGCGCGCGCCGAGGACGATACCGTCGAACTGGGCATTTTGCGCAGGGGCCGGCACCAGACGATGAAGGCCACGCTGGCCGACACGGACGAGGTGTTCACCTCGGAGAGCGAGAGGAACCGCGCTGGCAACCAGCGGATGGCTCAGAACGGCCGTATGGAGGATGGATCCGCGAATGCCCGTCGTTCCGATCGGCGGAGCAACAGCTATGCGGGCGATAATCGGAATTCAGGAAGAATGAATTATCACCGCGGCGCGGCGCTTGGCGTTGCGCTCGATCGAGGTCCGCGCGACGGCGCCTGGGTAACGGATGTTTTCCCGAACAGTCCGGCCGACGAGGCGGGCATTCAGGCCGGTGACGAGATCGTGGCGATCGACGGCCGGAAGGTCCACTCGGCGGAGGAGGTGATCCAGTCCATTTCGCAAATGCAAGCCGGCGATCGAATCGCGCTCGATGTCGATCGCAACGGCGACGCCAAGACGATCAAGACCAAACTCGTGCGGCACGAGGATCTTGCCGAGGGCCAATATCGGATGTCGCGTCGGGATAGTCGCTCCGAAGATGACGAGCGCGGGAATGGTCCCGACGATGACAATGGATCCCGTTCGGACGAGTACCGAGGCGACGACGACCGTTAGGCGGTCGGGTCACAACCGCCGGCGTTTCGCCAGTAGAAAGGTCGTTTGGGGACGCCGGTTCAAAACCAACCATCGAAAGGAGAAAGACATATGAAACGATATGTTATTTTGGCGGCGCTCTTGGCTGGATTCCTATTCACGGGAAAACCGGTCGCCGCCCAGGTGTTTTACGGGCCCGGTCCGGTGCGAAGGGCGATCAGGGCGGGGATCTCGCCCTACGGCTACTACTACCGCGGCCCGCGGTACTACTACGGTCCGGCGTATCCTTACGGGCCACGGTACTACGGCGGGTATTGGAGTCCGTGGGGCGGCTATTACTGGTAGCGTTCTGAAACGGCGAGGCGGGACCGCCGATGAAATCGGCGGTCCCGCGGCCGGGAAGTCTCTCTCTTGGCGGCATGCGAGAAACGCGATCAGCCGCACGTTTCCAATCGCTCGATTCGCCGCCTGAATGCCTTGGGGCTGCGAGCGTATACTCGTCGTCCCAGGATATCGGCAAATCGCCGCAGTTCGTATTGGCGCGAGTCGATATGCCTTCGAGGAGCTTGAACTCATACCCCAGGTACTTGGCTTGCTTGCGCCATTCGTGAAGGTTTTCGGTCGTGGGGCGGCAGTGACGGCGCCGAGGGCGAGGTATCCGTGCCGATAAACATTTTCGAAGCCGCCGTATGCGGCCGACCAGCTCTTGTGCCGTAGGCCCCAACGTCGAACGCGAGAACGAGCGCACTTGATCGCCCGACGTACTCCGCGCAGCGCGTCGCTCTCCTCCAACACGTGTTTTTGAACCGCCGCTCGGCTGGCTAGAAGATCGTCGCGGATGCGACCGAACGTACTGGCCGAAATGGTGCCGGCGGAACGTTTCTCCAGCTTGTCCAGCGACTCGAGCAATGCCGTCGCGTCGCGAACCTCCGTCAGCGGCCGAGCGGCGTCGCGGAAGCAATCGTTCTCGCGCCGATAATCCTTTGAGCCGATGTCGTCCCGCGCCAGGCGGAGGACCGCCCGCACCTTCTTGAAGCGCTTGCGAGCGTCATGAACGGCGGTGACCTGAACCTCTTTCGAAGGCCTCAGATCGCGGAGCGCTTTGTCGATCTGACGGCGCACGATTCGCTTGACCCCCGCGCGGAAAGACTCGTTGGTTTTCAGGTGAAATGCCATGCGCTTCAGTCGTCCCCACCCCAGAGTTTCCACCGAAGATCGTGCAAACAGCGCGCCGCGTGGCGGCGGGCTTCGGTCTGACGCGCAACGGCAAGGCCGACGGCCCAGGCGCCCCTGGTGACGCCCGCGGCAAAAACTCCTGCGTCTCCACGACCCCCAGCACGTCGGGGAGTGTCCGCACCCACCGAACCCCGATAGCGTTTTTTCGCGCAGCGAAAAGACGCAAAAAAATCAGCCTAAAAGGCAGCGAAGCGGAGAAAAACGAATCCGAATACCCCAAAGAGGGAGTCCGCGACCGCCCGAGCGGTCGTGCATCGCGCCACCCTACTTCGAGCCCCACGTGTTGAGAGCAGTGCAAGGGGAGGGGTTTCGGATTCGTTTTTCTCCGTGAAGCGCGGCCTCCGGCGATGCGGCGCTGTCGCCGCGGTGCCACGGCACGATACGCTCAGGCGGCGTAGCGCGGCAGGACGGAGCGCTGGTTTCCGATGTTGTCTAACGCGTGGGCTCCGCCGTAGGCGGCTTGGAGGCGGAGCCGGCGGCGTGGGCCGGCTTGCCCGCCACAAAGCGGCTACACCCGCTGTTTCCCGAGACTCTCAGACGAAATCGAAGCAAGTCGTCGTCGATGCAAAGCCCCATCGTCGTATCGGCGACCGACGCCTTGGGCTCGATCTGCCACCATTTGCAATGCTTACATAATCCCCAATCGGATTCCGACATGGTTTCACCTCCGGAGAATTGTGGTGAGATACGGCGCACAAGGCTGGCAAAGTTCATGCCAATGATGGAGCAAGATGACGTAACGACTCGAATTGGCACCGCTTTTGCTCCTGGTCGAGGCGCCAACGTGGTTCGATCATCGCTGCGCGGGAGTCAACGCCATGAACTTGCATTCTTCGTCCGCCCACGAACGTCCGGCGAAACCGGCGAAACGACGCGAACGGATAGCTCCTCTGGTCCGATTCGACGCCATGTTGGCCAATGAGGGTTTCGAAGTTTTGGAGTCGGAACCGTTGTTCAAGCAATGGGTGACGCACACCCAACTGCTACTGAACCACCCGAACCAGTGCGACTCAGCCTTGGCCGCATGGGCCATGTTCGAGTTGCACTCCGCGGGCAATCCGGATCTCGAACAGTTCATCGCCCAAATCAACTTGCTGCTTGAGGAGGGGCGTGAAGAACTCGATTTGGCGGTGGTCGGTCGCGCCATGGTCGTGGGACTCGCGATCACGCTTGAGGAGCGGAGGCAATCCATCGACTGACGCTCGAGTGTTTCGCATGGACAAGCCCTTCTTGTTCCGCATGAGAGCGCTTTTGGGCATCATGGCTCTCATCGTGATCCTGTGCTTCGCGGGGCCTCTCGGCTGGCCAAGATTGGACGTGGTCACACTGTCGCTGCTGGCCATCGGTGGCTGCCTCGGCGTCCTGATCGTGCTGCTTCCCTGGACCAAACGATAGCAAGTTCCCTGGATCAAACGATACGCACGCGCGAGTCGTCGATAAACACGTTGGATACTGCGCTGTCAGCATGGCACCCCAGCGATCAATCGCCGCCTCCGTGGTTTCCGGGTCGGTCGTGGTACGGCCGAAGGCCCCAATCCCGTCGATCGGCTTTGTTGGGGCCGTCCGTAGGCGAAAGGACCGATGCAAGCAACGCGCAAACTAATCGACGCACGCTTCGGCACGTGCTTTGCAGCGATTAAAGAGTCGACGGCCCGGCAATCGGTCTTTGCCAAGAAGGGCCGCGCAAAGACTCCTTTTCAAACAGGAGACCATTCCATGATGGGCAATCAATCGCTGAACCAGGAAAGGCCGACGGACGCCGAAGTCATTGAGGTGCCCAAGAACGGCGATATCTATCGTTGCGAAATCTGCGGCATGGAGCTCGAAATCATCTCTGATTGCGGTTGCGGAGAAGGGCCCCACCTCGAATGTTGCGGACGGCCGATGTCGCGCACGGATCTGACTTCCGCCGATGTGATGTAGCCTCTAGCCGTTTTCCAGTACCCATTGCACGGCGATGCGGCCCAGTTCGGCGCTGTTCCTGGCGTCGAGCTTGCCCTTGATGTTCTCGCGGTGCGTTTCGATCGTGCGCACGCTCAGGCCCAGCTCGGTGGCAATCCGCCGCGTGGTTCGCCCTTGGCCGATCGAGCGGAAAACTTCCAGCTCGCGGTCGGAAAGCCGCGCAATCGGCGATGGATCGGCGTTGGTCGCTCCCGACGCCAGTCGCACGATGTGGCGTGTCATCTGTGGGCTCAGGTAGAGCCGGCCGGAAAGGACCTCCCGGATGGCCTCGATGATCTTTTCCGGCATTTCCTGTTTGTTGATGTAGCCCGTCGCCCCGGCGCGCACGGCGCGCTCCGCGTACAACGATTCGTCGTACATCGTCGCCACCAGCATCTTGGCGTGGCCGTCCGTGGCCCTGATCCGTTTCATCAGGTCGATACCGTCGCCCGACTTGAGCGAGATGTCCACGATCACGAGGTCGGGCTTCGTCGTTCGCGCCAGCTCGAGTGCCGTCTCCAGGTCGGCCGCTTCACCACAGACTTCGAAGCCCTCCTGGCTCGAAATCCGCGTCGCCAGGCCCTCACGCACCAGCGGGTGATCGTCGACGATCAATATCTGGATGGGCCTGGTCGCGTTTTTTCGCTTCGAAGTCAAGGTCATGACCGCGTCCTTCGTCGAAGAATCTTCGGAGGCTCACGCGATTATCCCCAAAATCCGATGGGGATTCAACCACCCGGAATCAACCACCCGGAATCAACTCTTCGCCACGGCGCAGACGACGCGCGTTCCGCCGGCTTCGGCCGGACCGATGGTGCATATCCCTCCGATCAGGCCGGCGCGGTAGCGCATCAGCCGTAAGCCCATGCCTTGGCCCTCGTCCGCCCCCCGTTTCATGCCTGAACCGTCGTCGTCGACTTCGAGCTTCAGTTCGGCGCCGTCGTCGGAGAGCGAAATCTCGATTTGCCTCGCATGGCCGTGCCTGATCGCGTTGGTGACGGCTTCCTGGGCGATGCGATAGATGTGGGTGGCCAGGAAATTGTCCGTCACATCGACCGGGCGCGGACACTCGAAAGTGCAACTGACTCGTGGCAAAGTCGACGTCTGAACGGCCAGTTGGTTCAAGGCCGCCATCAACCCGTCGCGGCCGACTTCCACGGGGACCAGTCCCCGCACGACCCTTCGAATCTCCTGGACGGTCGCCTTGATCCCCTCGGCGATTTTGGTCGCCAGGGCGGCTTCCTGCGCCGATTTCGTGCCCAACTTCTCGACCAGTCCGCGGGTCAAGAGGCCCAGGCCGGTCAGCGCCTGGCCGGCCCCGTCGTGCAAATCCTGACCGATTCGCCGTTGTTCGCGCGAGGCGATTTCGAGCACCTCCTTTTCCAGGGACTTGCGATCACTGACGTCGCGGAGCACGGCGACGTAGTGCCGCGATGGGCCGTCGCGCATTTCGCTCAACGACAATTCGAGCGCGAAACGCGAGCCATCTTTGCGGCGCGCCGAGATTTCGCGCTGGCCGCCCTGGATCGACTCGTCGGCCGTGCTCTGGGCCAGGTGCCGGTCGAACACTCTTTGGTTTTGCGGCGGGAGCAACATCCGCACGTCGCGGCCGACGATTTCATCGGCCGCGTAGCCGAAAATACGCTCGGCCGAGCGGTTGAACGTCTCCACCGTGCCGCGCTCGTCGATGATGACGATCCCTTCGAAGACCGTGTCGACGATCGTCGACGTCCGTTGCCGGCTGCCGTGCAGGGCGGCTTCGAGCTGTCGGCCGCGCTCTTCGAGCTGGCGCCGCAGGCGGTTCCACTCGGTGACGTCGCGCTCGGTGGCGGCGATCAAAACGGGCTTGCCGGCCTCGTCGCGAAGCACGGTGACCGTCAGCCAGACATCGAGCGCGCGGCCCTCCTTGGTCAGGCGTTGGGCCTCGATCGACGTTGCCGTCTCGCCCCGTACCAGGGCCGCCAGCCGATCGGCCGCCTCGGCGCGGCTCGTCTCGGGCACGAGCTGCTGAAAGTTCATCCGCAGGGCTTCCGTTTCGCTGTAGCCGTACATCCGCTCCGCACCGCGGTTCCAAGCGGTGATTTGGCCTTGAAGGTCGAGAACCAGAACGGCGTCGTTGGAGTCCAAAAGCACGGTGGCCAACAGCCGGCTGCGCTCGGAGGCCCGCTTGAGCTGGGTCACGTCGGCGAACGTGATCACCACCCCGTCGATGCCGTGTCCGGAGGCGCGATAGGGCAAGATTCGCCGCAGGAACCAGCGGCCGCCGGCGGCCGCCAACTCGCGTTCGACCGGCGCCGTCTCGGCGAGCACGCGCGCGGCGTCGTCCAAAAGCTTACCGCCCGTGAACGTATCGGCGATATCGCCGATCGGCCGGCCGACGTCGCCGGCGATCAGGTTCAACAGCCCCGTGCTGGCCGGCGTGAACCAGCGGATGCGCAACTCGGCATCGAGGCAGATCGTGGCCAGCTCGGCGCTGGCCAGCAGGTTGGCCACGTCGCTGTTGGCGGACTCCAGTTCTTCCACTTTTTCCTGGAGCTGGCTGTTGGAGGTGGCCAGCTCCTCGTTGAGCGATTGCAGCTCTTCCTTCGAGGTCTCGAGCTCCTCGTTGGAGCTTTGCAACTCCTCGTTCATCGACATCGCTTCTTCGTTGACGAGCCTGAGCTCCTCGTGCGAGGTCGCCATTTCCGCCTGCGCGATGTGCAGTTCTTCGCGCGCGGTACTCAGTTCCTCTTCCAAGGGCCGCAAGAGGATCTCTTCGGCGATGGTTTCGGTTCCGTCGGCGGCCGTCGGCGAGCGCGGCCCTTCTTCGAACGTCACCAACAGCAGGCGCTCGGCCCCCGGCGGCGCCAAGGGCTTGACGCCCACGCGTACCGAGCACCAGCGGCCTTCGCGGCGGACCCGGGCGCCATCGAGCACGACCGGGCGTTCCTCTCGCGCGGCCTTGTGGACCGCCGTGCGGAGCTTCGACCGCAGACCGGGATGGGCCAACAACAGCAGGTCGCGAGTCGGTTCGCCCGCGGGCTGTTCCATGTATAGCGCGGTGGGCCCCTGGAAAATGAGCACCTGGTTTTGGCGGTCGATGACCACCGCGGCAGGCGCGTATTCGGCCAACAGCGAGCGATGGACCAGTTCTACAAGGCCGCCGGGGCGCGGCGGCCCAGGCCCCGCCCAACGCGCCGTCGCGGACCGGCGTTCGATGGAGCGTACGATCGGAAAATCCACCCGCTCCCGGCGCGCCGTCGCGAGTCGCCGATAAATCCGCCATTTTTTGCTGAGCGGCTCAAAGAGGTCGGTCTGTCGCGCGATCGTCTCCGACGGGCCAATCACCAGCGTTCCACCTTCGTTCAGGGCGAAATGGAACAGCGCGATCACCTTGGGCTGCACATCGGGTTCGAGATAGATCAGCAGGTTGCGGCAACTGATCAGGTCCAGCTTCGAAAACGGCGCGTCGGCCAACAGGTCCTGGCCGGCGAACACGACCGCCTCGCGCAGTTGCTTGCCAATCTGCCACGTGTGCTCGTCGAGCCGGGTGAAGAACCGCGCCAGCCGCTCGTCGCCGATGTCGGCGCGCAGATTGTCGTGGTAGACGCCCTGCCGGGCGAAAGCCAAGGCTTGTTCGTCGATGTCGGAGGCGAAGACCTTCAGCGAACACGCCTTGCGCGCAAGGGCGAGCTGTTCGAGCACCAGCATGCCGATCGAGTAGGCTTCCTCGCCCGTCGCGCAGCCGGGCACCCAAATACGAATCGCCGCGTCCGACTCTTTGCGCGCCACCAGGTCGATGATCGCCCGCGCCGCGAGCTCCCGAAAGGCCTCCGGCTCGCGGAAGAAGCTGGTGACGCCAACCATCAAGTCCTTCGCCAGCCGGCCGATCTCGTCGGGGTGCTTGCGCAGGAACTCCACGTAGGCCGGCATATCCAGCACGTGCGCCAGGCACATCCGCCGTTGCACGCGGCGGACGACCATGCTTTTGCGGTAGCAACGGTAATCGCGCTTCATGTGGGTCCGCAGCAGCGTCAGGATACGATCCAACTCGTCGCCGTATTCTTCGCCGGACTGGGTTTTCTGGTGGGTCGTGGTGCGCGCCTGCCGGCTATAGTTGACGAGCGTGGCGGGCATTTGCTCGATGGGCAACACGAAATCGGCCAGGTCCGTCGCGATCGCGGCCTTCGGCATGCGGTCGTACTCGGCCGTCGCCGGTTCCTGGACCACGACGATCCCGCCGGCGGCCTTGATCGCCTTGAGTCCCTGGATGCCGTAGGGCGCCGATCCGGAGAGCACCACGCAAATGGCGCGCTCGCACTGTTCGACGGCCAGCGACTCCAGGAACGCGTCGATCGGCGTTGGCGCGTCGTGCCGTCCGACGGGTCCGCTCAGGCGAAGTGTCCGGTCGCGGATCGCCAGGTACTTGTTCGGGGGAATGACGTAGACATGGTCGGCCTCGACGGCCATTCCATCGCGGACCTCAGTCACCGGCATGACGGTGTGCTGCGCCAGTAAGCCGGCCAGCAGGCTCTCGTGCTGGGGAGCCAGGTGCGGCGTCAAGATGAAGGCCAACCCGCTATCGGGCGGCATGGCACCCAGGAACTGCTTGAACGCCTGGAGTCCGCCGGCCGAGGCGCCGACGCCCACCACGGCGGGACCGGTCGGCGGTCCTTCGCCACTCGAATTACGGTGGTCCTCCGTCGAAGATTCACCCGCCTGCTTGGCGGACTGCGAAGATTGGTCGGCGGCGGGCTTCGCGGCCGGCCTGGCGGTCGGTTCGGGCGGCGGGTTTCCGGACTTCTTGCGAGCCATCGCCCTACTGTAGCAATCGAGGCGGTCGCGCAACAGCTAGTAATACATTGCGAGGCCAGGAATGAGGCGGTGCCGTATTACGAATCTCCAAAATGACTCGCGGCCGCTCCGAGTTTTCACGCGGAGATCAACGCCTTCTCGGATGTCTCGGGAACCGCCTCTTTCCGCCGTACCGCGGTGCCGCTGACCGACATTCCCAAATCGTGCAACTTCCTGCGCAGGCATCCCCGCGTGATGCGCAGAATCTTTGCGGCATTCGACTGGTTTCCGTCGACGAACTGTAGCACGCGCGTGAGCAAGTACCGATCCATCATCGCCAGCGTCTCGGCGTAAAGGCCTTGGTGACCGTCGCGCAATCGTCCTTCGACAAAAGCCGCCAGGTCGCTGGGCGGGAGGTTTTGCCGCGCCGTCGGGGCCTGCTGCTTCCGCAGCGAGACGACCTCCCTTGGCAAGAACTCCGGCAGCAGCACCGGCCCGGTGGCTTGCAATAGCGCTTTCTTGATGACGGTCTGCAATTCGCGGATGTTGCCCGGCCAGCGGTAATGCATCAACAACTCCAAGGCCGCGGGCGAAATGCCATCCACGTCCTTGCCGAGCTCCCGGGCGTAGCGGGCCAGGAACCGTTCGATCAGCCTAAGCAGGTCGTCGCCGCGCTCGCGCAACGGCGGCAACGCGATCGTGTAGCCGTTGAGACGGTAGTAGAGGTCCTGACGGAACGTCCCCTCCGCGACCATCGCCTCGAGATCGCGGTTCGTGGCGCTGATGACACGGACATCGGTCTCGATCGTCTCATCGCCCCCGACGCGCTCGAAGCGCTGCTCTTGCAAGACGCGCAGCACCTTACCCTGCAGGAGCGGCGACATGTCGCCGATTTCATCGAGAAACAACGTTCCCCCGCGGCACTGCTCGAATTTGCCCACGCGCACCCGGTCCGCGCCGGTGAAGGCCCCTCGTTCGTGGCCGAACAGTTCGCTCTCCAAGAGCGTGTCGGGGATCGCGGCGCAATTGACGGCCAGGAAGGGTAGGTGCGACCGCTGGCTGTGCTGGTAAACGGCGCTGGCGATCAATTCCTTACCGGTGCCGCTCTCGCCGCGGATCAACACCGTCACGTCCTGCGCGGCGACGCGGCCCACGGCCTTGAAAACCTCGAGCATCGCCGGGCTGCGGCCCTGGAGCAATTCGCGCGCCTCCGATTCCCCGTCGCCGTCGTTCAAGCCCAGCGGGGCGTACATCATTCGCCGGCTCTCCAGCGCCTGTTCGACCAGGTCGCGGAGCCGAGTCATGTCGAGCGGCTTGACGATGTAGTCGTAGGCCCCGAGCTTCATCGCGTCGATGGCCGTGTCACTCGTGCCATGACCGGTAATGAAAATCACCGGTACCCTGGCGTCATGTTCACGGATGCGTTGGAACAGTTCCAGCCCCGAGGCGTCGGGCAGGACGATATCCAACAGGACGACGTCGATGGACTCGCCATGGATCGCGGCCATGGCGTCCGCGGCATTGGCGGCCGCCGAAATGTGCAGGCCGGTCCCTTTGAACGCATGTCGGACGAGGGACACGACCGACCCTTCGTCATCAATGACCAGTAATCGCGCCATGGAAGACCCCACCCAAGATTCCTTTCGTGTCGAAGCCGGCTTCGTAGTCGTGCGCGCGGTTTCGAATTCAGGAAGCCACGACCAAAGTGCGTTTTGATGTTACCCGGAGTTTCCATCGGACTGGCATCGAAAAAAACCGCAAGATATCGTGAGAACGACACTACCCACTACGAGTGGTGGGATACGAGAACACTGCCCCCCCGCGAAGCGGTTAGTTCAACACGGGCTGGGGGAAGGGCTGGCGGCTTTTGTATCGCCGCGTTTATGTCGAGATCGCGCGATGCACCGCGCAAACCGCGTCTTCCGTAAAGCCTTCCGCCTCGATTCCGAAACCACGGTTGAATCGCGCCCGCCAGTTCTCCCATGCGATCGCAGAAGTCAACTCCACCATCTGTCGCTGATCGAAATACTCGCGAAGGCTGTTGAACAATTCCTCCGAATCGTCGGCGGGCGTGTGGGTCAACCTTGAAAATGGGCCACGCCGGGCCAGACCTCATGGTCCGGCGTGGCTACCAGGCTTCGCGTCCCCTGGGATCGGGTGAAGGGCGACGCGAAACCGTTTCTGAATACCGTCACTATTTACGTCGAGCAAACGCCATGCCGTTTTCTAACACCTAGGGTTCTTTGCGACTTAGCGGGAAGGTGCCGGATGTTCCTTCGCGCCGCCGACGTTGCCGCGGGATGCCGAGCGGAACGGAGAAAAACGAATCCGAATACCCCAAAAAGTGAGTCCGCGAACGGCGGAGCAAAGCCGTGCATCGCGCCACCCTACTTCGGACCCCACATGTCGACAGCAGTGCAAGGGGAGGGGTTTCGGATCCGTTTTTCTCCGTGAAGCGTTTGTGCCGGCAACGCGGCGCTGTCGCCGCATTGCCACGGCGGCTGGGCGCGGCGGCGGATTCTCGGGCGCCGGCCCATTTCTGCAAGAACCGGTCTTGACCGTCTTGACCCGTTTTTTTTCTACACTTCCCACATGCTAGACCGCCCCACGCCACTCTTCCACTGTTGGACACAGCTTCGGCGGTGATCCGCTATCCCCAGCTTTGGCCAGTGGCGGCACGTTCTTCGACCGAACTTTGTTGGCGGCCCTGCCGACCACCTATCCGAGTCTGGCAATGACCCTCATGTCGCCACGAGGCGGTCAGCGTTTTGTCTTTTTATTTCTGGTTCCTGTTACCCCAGCGGCGGCTCGCTCCCGCGTCACCCATCGCCAGCGCGTAGGGCGCCGTGGCACCGCGGCGACAGCGCCGCATCGCCTGCGGCCGCGCTTCACCGAGAAAAACGACTCCGAAACCCGTCCCCTCGGGGTGCTGTCGACACGCGAGCTAAAACGAGGTGGTCTCGCGATTTACCAGGATGGATCGCGGCAGGCACATCGCAATCGGCAAGGAGCACAAGGTCAGGGCGGCACCGATGACGAGCGTGCTGAAAAAGGCCCCCGTCTTGTTCGCCGCGCCGGCGGCCTGGTAAATGTGCCCGCCCAGGGCGGTCGAAAGGAGCATGCTCAAGTTGCAAAGCGACATGAAAATCGCGAAGACGGTTCCGGCGGCGCGCGCCGGGCAGGCTCGGGCGGCCAGGTCGCATTGGACCATGTTGCCGGTCATGTAGAAGAAGCCCGACAGCATGCTATACTGCACGCGGCCGGGGATGAGACATTCACGGTGGCTGGGGCAGAGCCTGG
>DATLQY010000405.1:0-2136 GCA_035534975.1 Pirellulales bacterium | reverse complement strand
CGGCGATTCGTCCGCCGGCTGATCCAGCCCCAGACGTCTCGCCCGTGGGACGGTTTAAGCGAGCCACCCAGATCGGAACTCTGATCGACGCTGATCCACACTAATTCTAATCGGAGTCCGGCTTTCCTTCCTTGTATTAGCAAAGATGAGTGCGGATTAGTGCTCCGCCTCCCGCCTCCTGCGAACGCAAAACGGTGTCGGGGCGATCACCACGCTGGTCCGCGACGTGGCCGGGCAGGTCATCAGCACAATCAATCCGCTGAACTTCCGCACGACAACCGTCCTTGACCCCGTCGGGCGTCGCCAGGCCGTCATTGATGCGCGGCGCGGATAGGAGTGGGAGGCGCGGAAGTTGGATTCGCTGGATCTTCTCCGACGCCGATGTCCTCGCGGCCGTCTCATTTCGGGATGCGCCAATTGGCGTTTTTCGAATTCCTTGCTCCGGAAGGACTTGCGCCCAACGCCATGCAAAACTTCGCCGAAGCCGGTACGGTTTGCTCGCGTTGACTCTTGGGACGCGGCCGGCGCGGGGCCGCGGTACACGGCAACATAGTAGTCACACTCGGCACACTCCGTGTGCCGTAACCTTGAGCGAATCGACGTCACCAGGTGGAAAGCGACGGCACACGGAGTGTGCCTGCTACTTTACGCTACGGATCAATCCTAGGCTTTTGGCGGGTCGTTGTTTCTAGATGCAGCAGCCAAAACGATGTGTTGAACCAACGGAAGGCTTACGCCCCCCGCTCGCCTAACGCCATTGCCCAGCGCCGTTTTCCCGCCAGGACCACCAAAGCGCATCATTACCGAGCGCTTTGTCCGGCCGCGATGCGCATTTTTTCAAGATTATACCTGCCCATGGTTAAACCTGACGCGGCCGACAATGAGACATTCTCATTCCCACACTGCTCGACCACCGTCCACAGCCAGGGACCGAAGGCGCCGTGGCAAAGCGGCGACAGCGCCGCCCTGCCGGTCCAAAACGCTCCGCGAAGAAAACCGACTCCGCATCCCCGTGCAAAAAGGCGACGCGACGTCGCGCGAGGGGCCGAGGGTGGCGCGGTCACGACCGCGCCGCTACGCAGCTTGCTCACTGGCGTGGGGATGGCGGAGAATAGGTTTCTTCGCTGCGCTCGCGATGTTCCGGGAGATCGCGACGCATCAAAGCCATGTAGCCTAAAGGCAAGCTCGACAATGATTTCCGTCTTGGCGAGTTAGCCGATGATTCTGGCGATCGCGAATGCGGCGGCAGCGGCCAGACCGCCGACTGCCAACGTTTGCACGGCGCTGCGCCATGGCGTGCGCGTCGTGAAACGGCCCTTGACGTAACCGAAAACCACCAGCGCCGCCAGCGTGATGACGACCGAACCGAACAGCCCCTGCGCCACGCGCGGCCAGCCGAGCCGGGGAAGCGCGACATAGGGCGCCAGCGGCACCAGCCCGCCGGCGATGTACGAAAACGCAATCGTCAGCGCGCTGGCGCCGGCGCGTTTCGGGTCGGGGGGATCGAGTCCCAACTCGAATTTCATCATGAAATCGACCCACCTGGTCCGGTCGGCGCGGATGGCCGCGACGGCGCGGTCGATCGTCGCGGCGTCGAGTCCGTAGTCGCGAAACACCTGGGCGACCTCCGCAGCTTCGACATCGGGCACCTCTCGGGTCTCGCGTTCCTCCCGGGCGCGTTCCGAGGCGTAATGCTCGGCGTCCGTCTTGGCGGCCAGGTAGCCGCCCAGCCCCATCGCAATGGCGCCGGCCGCGATTTCGGCCACACCCGCCGTGACGATGATGCCCGCCTTTTCGACGGCGCCGGATAGCCCCGCCGCCAGGGCGAAGGGGACGGTCAATCCGTCTGACATTCCGATCACCACGTCGCGAACGGTCGCGGAAGCGGTGAAGTGCTTTTCGACGTGAGGCGTTTGGGGCATGGGGGTGGGGGCGGAGGTGAGGAGGTGAGGAGGTGAGGAGGTGAGGGGAATCTCGCGTCAACCCGACCGTCGTTTGCGATTTCGTTGGCTCCGCCATTGGGCCAGCTCGGCGCGAAGCGGCGCCCAGTAGGCGCGGTCGGCTGCGCGGCAGGCGTCTTCCTCGGCGCGGAGGGCCCGGCTGACTTCATCGAGATTGCCGTCAACGGCGTGGCGA